>JAOUKH010000194.1 GCA_029882685.1 Cyclobacteriaceae bacterium | reverse complement strand
CAACACAATAGTGGTTACTTCAGTGGTTCGTTTAGGTTTTTGTTTTTTTGTCACCCATATGATGAGTTTTTGATAAGTAAAAATAATTTATGTCATTGAGCCTGCTTTGCTAGCTACCAATAGGCAGTATGGCAATTTGTTGCCACCGTTCAGCGTGATCCATAGGAAACGATGAGTAAACCCCTTAGTAGCCTTTGTTTTTTTCTTCTGACGTGTTTTTTAATTTACCTTCGGAGGAACAAGTCAAAAAATGATGCCAATCAATGTATATAAGGACGAAAAAGATTTTGAGAGGAATTTGATTTTGAGAAAGGAAAAGCGCAGTCGTAGCATTGTTACGAGGAGCATTTTTTGACGCATCACAAAATTAAATGCATAGGAAGATATACGTCATTGGGGAGATTCGGGGCTGAAATTGAGGATAGAAAAATATCAATTTCCTCCTTTCCAAATTGATTTCAGAGCTAACGTAAAATGGAAACTGATATGAGTTCTACTAAATTTGACCTAAAAAACACAGTTTGTAACTAATTGATAACCAGAGACTAATTTTACGTTAGTCAGTATTATAAATGTTAATTGGTATAAATAAGTGATTGGAATAAAATAATCAATTAAAATTAGAGCCTAAATATTTTCCGCATAACTTGATGACATGTTTTTGAAAAAGTATGTGAAAAGAAAGATATATAAACCAATAATGACCTATCTGAAAGAAGGGGTGTCTCCTAAGAAATTATCCGTTTGTATAGCTTTTGGTGTTGTGTTAGGAATTATTCCGTTTGTAGGCGTTACCACCTTGCTTTGTGCGGCAGTAGCGTTTAGTCTAAGGCTAAATATCGGTGTAATTCAGGTAGTAAACTATGCGGTATATCCATTGCAGATTTTACTATTTATACCATTTATAAAAACTGGAATATATATATGTGATTCTGATCCATTACTATATTCTTCTGAGGATATTTTAGGAATGGTAAAAGAAAACGCTTTTGAGGTAATTATAAACTTAGGTTATACAAATGTACTGGGTGTGGTTGTATGGTTAGTATTAGCACCTATTTTGTTTGCAGTTATATATTATTTAACCTACTATATGTTTTTGAAGTACAATCAATTTTTACTTAATAAGTAGAGCCTATCTTTTTATTCATCCAGTTAGGAAGATTTTTTGTTTCAAAAATTTTCCAAGTAATTATAGAAACACCACTACCGATTAACCCACCTACTACTACGTCAATATAAAAGTGCTGTAGTAAGTATAATCTAGACAATCCTGCCATAATTGCTAAAAATAAGAAAAGAGTTCCCCAAGATTTTTTGTTGAAGAGATAAGTAAGAAAAAGACAAAATGCAAAAGCAGTAGCTGTATGGCCTGATGGGAAAGAGTTACTTGTGTGTACTTTTACTCCTTCAATGAAATGAAGCATGCTCGTGTCTTCAAAGAATGCAGTTGGTCGAGGCGCTCCTTTAAAAATTACTTTTTTCAATAACGATAATAGTAGACCATGAGAAACGGCAATGATTGCACCTATTATAGCATATGAATAGCGCACAAATAATAATCCTAGGATCAGAGGGACAAATAAGATGCCATCCCCTATGTATGTGACGTATTTAAAAAATAAATCGGTAGTAGGTGTGTTTACACTATTAATTAGGATAACTATTTCTCCTTTCTCAATAAATAACAGAGGCAATAGTACTATTAAGAATAGTACTATATATATCGTATTGAAGAGTTGAATAGTGTTATTATTTTTCATATTAAATTCTTAAACATGTACTGCAAGATAAATCAAATTTTGGAAGATACAGAACGGAGGGTTGTAAATAATTTCATTAAATACTGTTTTACCACTGTCATTAATTTGTAAAAACGTTTATTTTATTAAAATAGGGTAAAAAAAGAGGCTATATTTAAAAATATATTGTATTTTTGCGTTAGTTACATTAAAAATAAAACTAAATATGGCTCATTTACGATTTAAAGCACTAGATCAAGTTAGTAATAGAAAGGAAATTAAAGCATTGCCTGCACCTTCGGATAAAATATCTGAATATTTCGGGCAGGATGTATTCGGGATAGAACAGATGAAATCGACTCTTCCGCATGAAGTCTTCAAAGAGGTTAGTACAGCAATTGCAAAAGGAAAGAAAATTAATTTAGCTGCTGCAGGAGCAGTTGCAGTTGCTGCAAAAACGTGGGCAATGAGTAAAGGAATTACTCACTATACACATTGGTTTCAACCTTTAACAGGCTCAACGGCTGAAAAACATGACTCATTTTTCGATGCTTCTTCTGGGATAGAGACATTTAAGGCAAGTGCTTTAGTACAGCAAGAACCCGATGCTTCTTCATTTCCTAATGGAGGAATAAGAAGTACATTTGAGGCAAGAGGATATACCGCTTGGGATCCTAGTTCCCCAATGTTTATTTATGGAAGAACACTTTGCATTCCTACGGTTTTTGTTTCCTATACAGGGGAAGCATTGGATAATAAAGCCCCTTTATTAAAGGCAATAGAAGCTATTGATAATGCATCAGCGAGAGTATGCAATTATTTTGATAGGAATGTCAGTAGTGTGAAGGTGTCTTTAGGTGTTGAACAAGAATATTTTGTAGTAGATAAAGCGCTTTATAATGCTAGACCAGATTTAGTGATGGCTGGAAGAACGGTGTTTGGGCATAACCCTGCTAGAGGACAACAACTTGATGATCATTATTTCGGCAGTATTCCTTCTAGAGTTTATAATTTTATGAAGGATTTTGAAATTCAATCGCTTAAATTAGGAATTCCTGTAAGTACAAGACATAATGAAGTAGCTCCAAGCCAATTCGAAGTAGCTCCACTATATGAGGAAATAAATGTAGCCAGTGATCATAATCAATTATTAATGGATGTAATGAGTCGTGTAGCTGAACGTCACGATTTAAAAGTGTTATTTCATGAAAAACCTTTTGCAGGGTTAAATGGTAATGGAAAGCATAACAATTGGTCGTTAATTACTAACACAGGGGTGAATCTATTTCAGCCCAGCAGTAGCGCAAGAGAAAATTTACAATTTTTAACATTTTTTGTAACCACTATTAAAGCGGTTCATCAGCATGCTGACTTGTTACGAGCAAGTATTGCTACATCTGGAAATGATCATCGTTTAGGAGCTAATGAAGCACCTCCAGCAATTGTTTCTGTGTTTATTGGCTCTCAACTAACGAATGTACTTGACGAGTTGGAAAGTAAAGGGAACTTAAATGTGGAGAAAGGCGATAATATGTATATGAAGTTGGGAATTGATAAAATTCCAGAAATTATTCTTGATAATACAGATAGAAATAGAACGTCTCCTTTTGCCTTTACTGGTAATAAATTTGAGTTTAGAGCAGTTGGTTCTAATGATAATTGTGCTTCACCAATGACAGTACTCAATTTAATTGTAGCAGATCAGCTTACTAAGTTTGCCGATGAAGTAGATGAGTTGATTAGTAAAGGAGAAGAAAAGCGAATAGCTATTGTAAAAGTGTTGAGAAGGTATATAACCGAATCTAAATCTATCCGATTTGAAGGAGATGGTTATTCTGATGAATGGGTAAAAGAAGCAAAAAAAAGAGGGTTGAGTAATATAAAAAGTACTCCTTTAGCGATTTCAGCTTACTTATCTAAAGAATCAAGGGAATTGTTTGCTCGATTTGGAGTGATGTCAGAAGTGGAAAACGAAGCTCGTCAAGAAATTAAGCTTGAAAGCTACATGATGAAGATACAAATTGAAGCCCGTGTTATGGGTGATCTGGCATTAAATCACATTATCCCTACCGCAGTAGCATATCAAAATAAGTTGATTCAAAATGCGAACGGTCTTAAAGGGCTGGGAATTGATAATTCTGATGTAGTAAAAGATATAAAGGAAATTTCAGGCTATATTAATTCTATTAATACAGATGTAAATGCTATGGTTCAAGAAAGAAAGAGAATAAATAAAATAGAAGATGTAAAAGAGAGATCAATAGCGTATTGTGATAATATTAAAGAAGCCTATTTTGATAAAATTAGACATGCAGCTGATAAACTAGAATTACTAGTAGATGATGAGGATTGGCCTTTAGTGAAATTTAGAGAGTTGTTATTTTTGAGATAGCAGTTTATCATTTTATAT
This sequence comes from Cyclobacteriaceae bacterium, assembly GCA_029882685.1. Lineage (GTDB taxonomy): Bacteria > Bacteroidota > Bacteroidia > Cytophagales > Cyclobacteriaceae > JAOUKH01. Next base: position 2,170 of record JAOUKH010000194.1, on the reverse strand, counting down.
AAAAAAAGGGACTCAATTCGAGTCCCTTTTTTTATATAAAATGATAACTAAATTAATACTTCTTTAGTTTAGTTCTGTAACTGGAGTAGGAAATGCATCAAGTACATTGTCACCTGCTCTGTCAGTTGGTATTTGAGATAGTCGGTTATATCTTCTCATGTCAACCCATCTATGCCCCTCTCCAAACAATGAATATCTTCTCTGATGAAGAATTTCATTTTCTAAATCAGCATTTGTAGTTCCTCCAGTATAATCACCAATTCCAGCATCGTTTCTAATGATATTAATTGCATTAATAGCTTCAGTATTATTACTACCTATATTAGCTTCAGCATATAGCAATATTAATTCCTCATTTCTAATTAATTTAATAGGATCAGTATTACTTGTATAGAGTTGCACTTGATAGTCAGCAGATAGATTATCGAAAGACTGCCTACCAGTTCCAAATAAACTTACTTTAGAGGATACTCGTGAATCATTTGGTTCAGCATCTGAAACCCAAGTATCATGCGCCATGTATTCCTGACCAGTTTGGTCTTTGATGTAATATTGACCATTAGAAATGTCATTCCCTGTTAAACCAAATACATGAGACGGGCCATCATCTAAATTTCCACCTAAGTCCATAAATGAATTATTGAGCGTTGATAATGCAGTAGTTTTGTCATTTTGATAAATAGCTACTCTTGCTGCAATAGCTCTGTTAAACTCAGCAAACGCAGAAGGAGTGTCAAACCCTGAAAATCCAGCACTTGGCACAAAATCAAACTCACTAGGGGCGCTATTTAAATGAGTATTAGCTTCATTTAACAAGGTCATAATGCCTGTTAGTGCTGTGTTGTAATCTACAATATCACTTGGATTATTTGGATCGCTAACATCTAATCTGATACCGTTACTGTATTGACGGTTTGCAACCATAAGTAATGCATAGGCTTCTAATGTTTTAGCATAACCATAATATCCATCTTTTTCAGCATTAGAAAAGCCCGCAGCAGAATTTTCTACAGCAATTTCTAATAAGTTTGCTGTTTGTACAATTTTGTACCAAGCAGCAAATGCTCTTGTAGTTAAAAATCCATTATTATCTAAGGGCCCTTTTAAAAGTTCACCTGTATATCGTGGATCAACACCCGTAAGGTCATAATATTCACGACCCAGAATACTTACCGTTTGATAATGAAATGATAAATCATTTCTCATAATGGCTTCTAACCCAGTAGCCACTAATCGTACATCCGCTTGAGTAGCTCCATTTAAGAAACTTTCATACGTTGGTGCATTGGGGTTATTAATTTCCTCTAACTCACATGAGCTTATGAAAATTACTGCACTGAATAGAATTATTTTATTTAATATGTTTTTCATGATTATTCAGTATTTGATAATTAAAAATTAACGTTCAAATGAAAATTGAAGAATTTTGAAGCTGGATAAGGTGTAACCTCAACATTATTAGCTAAAACGTTATTTCCGAAATTTGAAGCTTCAGGATCATAACTGTTGTAATTAAAAATATTGATTAAGTTTCTACCCGATACTCCAATTTTTATTTGATCTATGCCTTTTATTAAATTTTTAGGTAAAGTATAGTTCAATCCTATTTCTCTTAATCTGATGTAACCAGCATCTTCTATAACCGGATCTGGGTTTACAAAAGCTTGGCTTGTTCGATACTCACCATTTGTTAATACTCCTTCAGGATCAAGACCTGTATCATCATAATCCCAAGTGGTACCTGCTAAATCATATAATAGAGTGGTTAGGTTAATTGCATCCCCACCATTTTTCCAATGAAATATGAAACTAAGGTCAAAACTTTTATAACTAATTTGATTAGTCCATGACATTTGAAAGTCAGCTTCCGCATCACCATACACTTTAAATCCGTCTTCATCTGGATCAGCAGCTAGTAGTTCAGCAGCAGAAAGACCAGTAGGGTCAAAAGTACCTACAATTTGTGTGGCAGACTTGCCTTCTTGAATTCTAAAAGTACCTAATGAAGCTGCAAATCCACCTGTGTTAAATGCAGGTACATCTAACCTTGTCACTTTAGAGCGATTTTTCCACCATTTAATACTTGTATTCCACTTCACAGATGCTTCTCTTATTACAGAGGCATTTATACCAATTTCTATACCTTTATTTACTAATTCAGCAGCATTAT
>JAOUKH010000193.1 GCA_029882685.1 Cyclobacteriaceae bacterium | reverse complement strand
TCCCAAACTCATGCCTATCGCTACAACCAATAACGCTACTGGCAATGCGCCAATTGACCCTAGGCCTATCTTCGCATTTTCTAAATGAGCGCCTGAAATACTAGCTCCCGATAAATATAGAACAACAAATACCAATGTAAATGTACCTAACACCTCACTAAATAAGTTTTTAAATAGATTAGGAATAGCGGGGCCTGTTGAAAAAGTACCTAATATACTATCCGCATTTGTGGTTTCATTGTATTGAGAGGAATAGAGCAACCAAGCAAAAAGACTACCCGTAAACGCTCCTCCAAGTTGAGCCAAAACAAAACCTAAAACATTAGACCACGCAAATTTTCCGACCATTGCCAATCCTAAAGTTACGGCTGGGTTGATGTGTGCTCCACTATAAGGAGAAGCGACTGCTACAGCAACAAAAACCGCAAAACCCCACCCAAAACTAATAAGCACCCACCCTGTGCCTTGCCCATAAGCCTTATTAAGTGTGTTATTGGCACAAACACCAGTACCTAGCAACATTAATAAGGCTGTTCCAATAAATTCAGCAGTAAGTTCACTCATACCTATTTGTCAATTAAATGTACATAAAATGAAGCACATTCATTTTACACTAGAAAAAAGAAATCAATATAAAGTAAAATAGAACTAGAAATGCATCAAATTATTTTTTTCTTTCGAAGAAAAAGAAAAGCACCCCTAAACAGAGGGTGTGATAGGGGGGCAATTGAATGATACTGATAGAAGGTAATATAAAAGTGGAGAAAGAAGTGGTGCGCTTCGATCTCCAAATTTTGATGTTTTTTTTATTTCAACCAAGCTTTATACATCCATAATGTTTTTTCCTGTAACTCGATAAAGGCCGAAACCATATCTGCTGTTCCACTATCATTCAACTCTTCCGCTAAGTTTTTAATATTTTTTTCAACTTCAACAATCGAGGATAGATTATCTACGATTGTAATTACTGCCTTTTCACCATTATGTACATTTTTTGCTACTTCAATTTTAGAATTTTGTAAATAGTCTTCAAAGCTATGCAATGGCATTCCCCCTATGGTCAATATACGTTCAGCTACTTCATCAATCTTTATGGTGGCATCGTTATACAGCTCTTCAAATTTTAGGTGTAATTCAAAAAAATCTCTCCCTTGGATGTTCCAATGAAACCCTCTTAAATTTTGATAGTAAATTTGATAGTCAGACAGTAATCCATTTAGTGATTTTATTAATTCATTTTTCATAACATTCTATATTTTAGTACAGCACAAAGAAACAATAACTATTTTTTTATTAGCTGTATTGCTTATTGATTGTTATAATGACGAAATAGACGATGGTTATCAGTAGTAGTTCGGGAAATTATTTCCTTATATTTGAAGTGTTATGAGTAATGAGACAGCATCTTTCGGAGAAATTTTGATCTACCTTATTGGTGGTATTGTATTTATTTCAGGAGGGTTATTTACGGCTTGGATTATACGTCCAAAGCGTCCCAATGAAGAAAAATTAACTACTTACGAAAGTGGTGAAGATCCATTGGGAGGAGCATGGGGACAGGTGAACATCCGTTTTTATGTAATTGCACTGATTTTTCTATTATTTGAAGTAGAAATTGTATTCCTTTTTCCTTGGGCAACCGTCTTTGGTCGTGAAGAATTGATTGAAGCGACAGATGGCTTATGGGGATGGGTAGCACTATCGGAAATGTTTGTGTTTATCTTTATTTTAGCTTTGGGATTAGCATACGCTTGGCGAAAGGGATATTTAGAATGGGATAAGCCAGAAATTAAACCCTCAGACTTTAAAGGACCAGTGCCCACTGAAAAATACAATGCCATAAATCATAAATACTCAAAATTCACCTCTGAGCAACCAAAAAAGTAATTTCTATTTATGCTACTTGATCAAAAATTTGAACACGGAGGAGTAATTGTCACCAAATTGGATGACCTGATTAACTGGGCACGCTTATCCTCCATGTGGCCAATGACTTTCGGGTTAGCCTGTTGTGCAATAGAGTTTATGAGTACTGGTGCTACTCCCTACGATTTTGACCGTTTTGGAATAACGCCTCGTGCATCTCCTCGACAAGCAGATGTAATGGTAATTGCTGGAACAGTCACCTTTAAAATGGCTGATCGCGTTCGAAGATTGTACGAGCAGATGGCAGAGCCACGTTATGTGATTTCTATGGGCTCGTGTTCGAATTGCGGAGGTCCATACTGGGAGCATGGGTATCATGTAGTAAAGGGTGTAGATAAAATAATCCCTGTAGATGTATATGTGCCGGGATGTCCTCCTCGACCAGAAGCCCTACTTGGTGGTTTTTTTAAATTGCAAGAAAAAATTAGAAATGAGAGCTTAATGGCACCAACAGCTTTGAATAAGTTAATGAAAAAAGAGAATGCTTGAGGAGATTCAAAACATATTAAAATCAGCACTAGGTGATGATTTAATTATAAAGCTAGATGAATCATCTTCGCCACCAACAATCGTTGTTCTAAAAGAAAATTTATTAGCAATAGCTCATCAATTATATAAACACGAACAGCTTTATTTTGATATGTTATCTTGTATTACGGGTATTGACAATGGAGCTGAATCAGAGACAATGGAAGTAGTTTATAATTTCTACTCTATTCCTTTCGAACGATCGTTGATGATAAAAGTGATGGTAGAAAGAGATGAAAAAGCTGAAGTCCCTTCGTTAACAGAAATATGGAAAACAGCCAATTGGCAAGAGCGAGAAGTGTATGATTTATTTGGTATTCACTTTAATAATCATCCCGATATGCGTAGAATATTAATGCCTGAAGACTGGAAGGGTCATCCTTTACGAAAGGACTATCAAGACCCTGAAAAATATAGAGGAATGAATGTGACTTATGATAGAGATGAAGAAAGCCAAACATTCGAAAAAAATACTATAAACACAAAATCTGAAATCAACTAAACGCTCATAACGATTGTCAACTAAAATTCAATATCAGTTTAAAAAGGACAACCTTACCAACTCTGCACCTAACAAATATAAAGTAGATGAGCTAAGAAGCGAGGAATTAGTGATTAATCTGGGACCTCAGCATCCCTCAACACATGGCGTATTGCGCTTAGAGGTGTTACTAGAAGGAGAAATAGTAAAAGATGTAGTGCCTCATATAGGTTACCTTCATCGTTGTTTCGAGAAGCATACCGAATCGCTACCCTATAACCAAATTATCCCCTACGTAGATCGTTTAGACTATCTTGGGGCGATGAACTCTGAGCATGCCTACGCAATGGGGGTAGAAAAAATGCTTGGGATTACCGATCAACTACCTAAACGTGTCGAATACATAAGGGTACTAGTGGCAGAGTTAAATCGCATTGCTTCACATTTTGTAGCTATAGGTACTTACGGGATGGATATTGGCGCCCTCACGCCTTTCTTTTGGCTTATTCGTGACCGTGAACACATTTTAAGAATGTTGGAATGGGTAAGTGGTGCTAGAATGTTGTATAATTATATTTGGGTAGGTGGCCTGTTTTACGATGTTCCTGTTGGATTCGAGCAGCGATGCACAGAATTTGTTGCCTATCTAAAACCTAAGTTAGAAGAACTCAATAGCGTTTTACTTCAAAACAAAATATTTATTGAACGTACGGCAAATGTGGGGGTTCTCCCTATGGATTTGGCCATCAACTATGGCATTACTGGCCCAATGTTACGTGCTTCAGGTCTACGCTATGATTTAAGAAAAGTAGATGGCTACTCTGTATATCCCGAACTCGATTTTGACATTCCAATTGGCACAGGAGAAAAGGGACAGCTAGGCGACTGTTGGGATCGAAATCAAGTACGTGTACAAGAGATTCATGAGTCGCTGAAGATTATTGAGCAATGTGTCGAAAAGCTTACCAAAGAGCATAAAAGAACCAAAGAATTTGATCCACAAGCCTTTGTACCAAAGAAAATAAGACCTAAAGCTGGTGATTTTTATGTCCGTGCCGAAAACCCAAAGGGTGAGCTAGGCTTCTTTTTCCGGGCAGATGGCAAAAGTGATAAACCCTTCCGATGTAAAGCTCGAGGGCCTAGTTTTGTGAACCTTTCCATTATTCCCGAATTGGCCAAAGGAGGGATGATTGCTGATTTAATAGCGATACTTGGCTCGATTGATATTGTATTAGGAGAGGTAGACAGATGATTCTGTCTTTGAAAAAGGGATTGTTTAGTATAGAATAACAAATTCATATAACTATGAGAATATCATTATTAGTAATTGTCCTATTTATTTTTTCATGTACGATGGATGGCAATGAAGAAAAAGAGGAACTATTAACATCGATTCATTGGACTATAGAACAAGGAACTTTGCCAAAAGGAGAGGTGTTAAATCATAAAACAAGTTACACTTTTAGTAGTGATGGCAGTTATTTACTTAAAGCAGACCAAATAGAAGTAAATGGAAAGTGGAGTTGGGTGGAAGAAGATGAAATTTTATTAGAAATAAAAGGATTGAATTTCAACAATGAAGCAACTCAATTTGATGCAAAATCGAACAAGTATTACATTAGAGTAATAGAACTTTCTGATAAGGTTTTTAAAACACTCGAAAGGCATGAAAGAGATGATTGGGATTCTGAATTTGTAAAAGAAGTAAACTATATTCCCGTGGAATTATGAAAATTTTATCCGCAAAACAGCTTCGTGACGCTGATGAATATACGATAAAAAATAAGCCTGTCGAATCCATCGACCTTATGGAACATGCTTCTTTAGCTTTTGTGAACTGGTTTGTGGAACAATTTGATAGTACTAACACCATAAAAGTGTTTTGTGGAACAGGAAATAACGGTGGTGATGGACTCGCCATTTCAAGATTATTATCTCACCGAGGATATCATGTAGAAACTTTTGTGGTTCGTGTTTCAGAAAACCAAAGTACAGATTTTAGTATGAATTATGACCGTCTATTAAAAGCTGCATCTATTACAGAAATTAAAAGCTCAGATCATATTCCTACAATCAAAAAACATGAAATTGTAGTTGATGGCATTTTTGGCTCAGGGCTATCACGTGAAGTAGGTGGTTTATTTGCAGAAGTGATTCAAACCATAAATCAATCAGGAGCAACAGTAGTAAGTATCGATATTCCTTCTGGTCTATTCTGTGATGCGCGAGCGCAAGGAGAAAATATAATTATTGCTACGCAAACCGTTTCTTTTCAACTCCCAAAGTTGGCGTTTTTTTTACCTTCTAATTATCAATATGTTGGGTGTTGGCATGTCGTAGATATTGGGCTAGACAAAGGCTTTATTGCAGATACAATAAGTATTTATCACACTCTTGATGAGTCATTAATTAAACAATTGCTAAAACCAAAGTATAAAAATGATCATAAAGGTAGCAATGGCAAAGCGTTATTAATCGCAGGAAGTTATGGGAAAATAGGTGCAGCCCTATTAGCAGGGAAAGGAGCATTACGAAGTGGAGTAGGATTGTTGACTATTCATGCTCCACAATGTGGATATGATATTTTACAGACCTCTATTCCTGAGGCGATGATTTCTCCAGATACTTCATCCTCTTATTTTAGTGAAATTCCAGGTGTTGATCATTATGATGTTATCGGGGTGGGGCCAGGACTAGATACAAAACCACAAACGGTAAAAGCGTATACTAAACTGATGAAACTAGTGCGAAAACCAATGGTAATTGATGCTGATGCCATTAATATACTATCTACAAATCCTCAATTACTTAAAATCCTTCCTCAAAATAGCATCCTCACACCACATCATAAAGAATTTGAACGATTGGTAGGAAGGTGGAGTGATGATACCGAACGAATCAGCAAACAACTAGAATTTTCTAAACGCTATCAAGTGATTGTTGCTTTCAAGGGAGCTAACACAACCATCTCCACCCCTCAAGGAGTGATTTATTTTAATACTACAGGTAATCCTGGAATGGCAAAAGGAGGTAATGGCGATGTGCTTACGGGAATAATTACAGGCATTTTAGCACAAGGGCATACCCCTTTAGAAGCAACTCAATTAGGCGTGTACTTACATGGGTTAGCTGGTGATAATGCCTCCAAAGTAAAAGGGGTTCACTCCATGATCGCTTCGGATATTGTTGATTTTATACCTGAAGGCTATAAAAATCTATTAAACTAAGTCGGTTAAAAATAATGTTCAAAAATGTCAATACGGATGTGTTCTGCTATATCCAACTCATTTTTACTAGTTTATTGAAAACAGTTTATCCTCCTTACCCAAATACACTATTTTGAGGATATTAAAATTTTAAAAAACATTTTTTTTTAATTTCCGTACAATTAAAAACCAATGTTGAGCGTTATCACTAATTATATTGGTCTAATTATTGCTTAATCATCAACATAACATTTAGACATATACT
>JAOUKH010000192.1 GCA_029882685.1 Cyclobacteriaceae bacterium | reverse complement strand
GAATTCTATTGCATAATTCGGGCAATGTCGTTTAGTTAAGAATATAGACCTGGCAGGTTTGTAATCATAACATGTTCAGATATTAGATATTCGAGCATTTATTGAATTTGTAAAACCTGTCAGGTCTTAACTAAACGACATTGATAATCCGGATTAAACAATCCGTAGTTTTCGATTTCCTGCTTTGCATGCAAACTTAAAAACTAAAGTACATGTTATTATTTTAATTAAAATTGGAATATCAAACCAAAATTAAATTGATTTTTAATCACATTAATATAGATCAATAAAATCTATTACTTCGAATAAAAAAAATATAAACCTAAGCCTGTCCTTATCGGATTTTATTGTACATTAGCGCACTATTTGAAATTAGTCTAAATAGTAGAGATGAGTAAAGACGACCAAATATTAGAGGATTTTACCTCAAAAGAATACGAACATGGCTGGACAGTTGATCTAGAAGTGGACGAAGCTCCTAAGGGACTAAATGAAAGTGTTATTAGATTAATTTCTTCCAAAAAAAATGAACCTGAGTGGTTATTGGAATGGCGATTAAAGGCCTATCAACAATGGTTAACCATGGAAGAACCTGATTGGGCTAATGTAAATTATGAAAAAGTCAATTATCAGGATATTATTTACTATTCTGCTCCAAAGAAAAAGAAAGAACTAAGCAGTTTAGATGAAGTAGATCCAGAACTTAGAGATACTTTTAAAAGACTAGGGATTTCACTAGAAGAACAAAAAAGGCTAACAGGTGTTGCTGTAGATGCAGTAATAGATAGCGTGTCAGTCGCCACAACCTTTAAAGAAAAATTAGGCGAGCTAGGTATCATTTTCTGTTCATTTAGCGAAGCTGTTCAAGATCATCCCGAGTTAATCAAAAAACATTTAGGAACGGTTGTTCCTGTAAATGACAACTATTTTTCTGCTTTAAATTCAGCTGTTTTTACTGATGGATCATTCTGCTACATCCCAAAAGGGGTGCGATGCCCAATGGAATTATCCACCTACTTCCGTATTAATGCAGCGAATACAGGTCAATTTGAAAGGACTTTAATAGTAGCTGATGAAGATTCATATGTAAGCTATTTGGAAGGGTGTACAGCTCCCCAACGAGATGAAAATCAATTGCACGCTGCTGTTGTTGAAATTAAAGTTGCAACAAAAGCAGAAGTGAAATATAGTACTGTCCAAAACTGGTATCCAGGGGATAAAAATGGAGTTGGTGGAATTTACAATTTTGTGACCAAGCGCGGTATTTGTGCAGGAGATCATTCTAAAATATCATGGACACAAGTTGAAACTGGCTCTGCTGTAACTTGGAAATATCCTTCGTGCATCCTAAAAGGAGATCATTCTGTAGGTGAGTTTTATTCTGTAGCGGTTACCAATAATTATCAGCAAGCTGATACAGGTACAAAAATGATCCATATCGGAAAAAATACTAAATCAAGGATTGTATCAAAAGGAGTATCAGCAGGAAAATCACAAAATAGCTATAGAGGACAAGTAAAAGTGATGAAACGTGCTACAAATGCACGTAATTTTTCGCAATGTGATTCACTATTAATGGGAAATAATTGTGGTGCACATACCTTCCCTTACATTGATATTGAAAATAGCTCAGCGCAAGTAGAGCATGAAGCAACAACTTCAAAAATTGGAGAAGATCAAATTTTTTATTGCAACCAACGTGGCATTGATACCGAAAAAGCAATCGCCCTTATTGTAAATGGTTATTGCAAAGAAGTATTAAATCAACTTCCAATGGAATTTGCTGTTGAAGCACAAAAACTATTGGCATTAACACTGGAAGGAAGTGTGGGATAATAAAAGGTGGTCAAAAATTAAATAATAAAATTAATGTACCAAGTATCTATAGACTGATAGGCTATAGACTTTAGTCAAAAAACAACAAAAATAGAACTATATAAAATGTTAAACATTAATAACTTAAAAGCATCCGTTGAAGGGAAAGAAATACTAAAAGGCATAAACCTCGAAGTAAAGGCTGGTGAAGTACATGCAATTATGGGGCCTAATGGTTCAGGAAAAAGTACATTAGCTTCCGTATTAGCTGGCAGAGAGGAATACGAAGTAGATGGAGGTGATGTAACTTTTCAAAATGATGATTTACTGGAATTGTCTCCAGAAGACAGAGCTAGAAAGGGTGTCTTTTTAGCTTTTCAATACCCTGTAGAAATACCTGGTGTAAGTACCACTAATTTTTTAAAAACTGCTGTAAATCAAGTTCGAGAATATAGAGGGTTAGATGCTTTAGATGCAGTTTCATTTCTGTCTATTATGAAAGAAAAGATGAAATTGGTTGAAATAGATCAGTCATTACTTAGTCGTCCTTTAAATGAGGGGTTTTCTGGTGGCGAGAAAAAAAGGAATGAAATTTTTCAAATGGCTATGCTAGAACCTAGCTTATCCATTCTAGATGAAACAGATTCAGGGCTTGATATTGATGCATTGCGCATTGTTGCAAATGGAGTTAACAAATTAAAATCAAAAGATAATGCGACCATTGTAGTAACTCACTATCAGAGATTACTCGATTATATTGTCCCAGATTACGTTCATGTATTATACAATGGAAAAATCGTGAAATCTGGTAGCAAAGAGTTAGCTATGGAACTTGAAGAAAAAGGATATGATTGGATAAAAGAAGAAGCTAATTCAGTAGTATAATATCAACCTCAAACAATTTTAGAATGAGTCATCAAGTTGACAAAAATATTAATCAGCTTTTCATCGATAAATTTAGTGATTTCGAAAATCAACTTAATGGACAAAAAGCATTACCTATTCACGATTTACGAAAAAAAGCATTAATTAAATTTAAGGAATTAGGTATACCAAATACTCACGAGGAATACAAATACACCAATTTTAAGAAAGCACTATCTAAAAATTTCACCTTTAATCAGCTTTTTAAAAATAATGATGATGCATCTATTTCTCAATCCGATTACTTAATTAATGAATTAGAGGGAAATGTACTGGTATTCATTAATGGTCAATTTTCTGAAGATGCTTCTCATTTCAATAATAATGAAATTGACATTAAGCCGTTAACAAAAGCCTATTCTGAAAATCCAAATGCCATTACTAAACACTTTGGGAATTTATATAAAGACAATGAGGATAGTTATGCTTTACTGAATAGCACCTTTTGCAACAATGGTGTATTTGCACAAATTGGCAAAAACAAAATAGTAAATACACCAATAATCATCTATAATATATCTGATGCTAGTAAAGATGAAGCAATATCGTTTCCTCGTAATTTAATTATAGCCGAGAGTGGAAGTCAGTCAAGCGTAATAGAAGTATTTAGTACCATAGGAGAAAAGAACAGTTTTTCTAATGCTGTAAACGAGATTACTATTGATGAAAATGCTATATTAAATTATTACAAAATATTGGATGAAACGGAACACGTCTACCATATTGGATTAACACAAGCAAGTCAAAAAAAGAATAGCACAATAAATGCTCACAGTTATACTTTTGGTGGTGGAATTATTCGTAATAATTTACATATTGAACAAGAAGGTGAAAACTGTACCACCAACATGTTTGGGTTGTATTTGTTAAACGGTAACTCTCATGTAGATAATCACACTGAAGTAGACCATAAAAAGCCAAATTCGTATAGCAATGAACTTTATAAAGGGATACTAGATGAAAAATCAACAGGTGTGTTTAATGGAAAAATATTCGTAAGAAAAGAGGCACAAAAAACCAATGCGTTTCAATCAAATAAAAATATTTTACTTACCGATGAAGCTACCGTTAACTCGAAACCTCAATTAGAAATATGGGCTGATGACGTAAAATGTTCGCATGGATGTACAACTGGGCAGATGGATGAAGAAGCTTTATTTTATTTGAGATCTCGTGGAATTGATAAGGATAAAGCTAGAGCAATGCTTCTATATGCTTTTTCAATAGATGTTTTAAAAAATGTTACTATAGAACCATTGAAAAAATATTTAGACCATATTATTGCTCTACGTTTTAATCAAAATGAATTATAATGGAAAAAATAATTCAAAATATTGATATAAAAGCTATTAGGAAAGACTTTCCAATTCTAAGTCAACAGGTAAATGGCAAACCATTAATCTATTTTGATAATGCTGCCACCAATCAGAAACCATCATCTGTAATTCATGCACTTACCTCATACTATAGTCATGATAATGCTAATATCCATCGTGGTAACCATACCTTGGCTGATCGGGCTACAGCAGCTTTTGAAGATACACGAAAAGCAGTTCAGCAGTTTATTGAGGCAAAAGAAGCAGAAGAAATTATCTTTACTAGTGGTACTACTGAAAGCATAAATCTTGTTGCCTCAACTTATGGTAGAGCTAATATAAAAGAAGGTGATGAAATCATTATTTCTGGAATGGAACATCATTCCAATATTGTGCCATGGCAATTACTATGTGAAGAAAAGGGTGCTGTTTTAAAAGTTATACCTGTAAATGAGCTGGGAGAAATTGAATTTTCAAAGTTCGAGCAATTACTATCAGAAAAAACAAAAATAGTTTCTATTGTATTTGCTTCTAATAGTTTAGGTACAATTAATCCAATTAGAAAAATTATTGATAAGTCACATCAATTTGGTGCAATTGTATTGGTTGACGGAGCTCAAGCTGCTGCACATCTCGAAATTGATGTAGTTGAACTAGACTGTGATTTTTTTGCGCTATCGGCTCATAAAATGTATGGTCCAACTGGTGTGGGTGTTTTATATGGTAAAAGAGAATTATTAGAATCTATACCTCCCTATAAAGGGGGTGGAGAAATGATCAAAGAGGTCACATTTGAAAATACCACCTACAATGATATCCCCTATAAATTTGAAGCAGGTACTCCAAATATTGCGGATGTAATTGCTTTCAAAAATGCTATTGAGTTCATCAACAAAATAGGTAAAGAAACTATTGCTGAACATGAGATCGAGCTATTGGCTTATGCAACTGAAAAGATTAAGAAAATTGATCGGGTAAAAATTATTGGAGAAGCTAAGGAGAAGGTTAGTGTACTTTCTTTTATTGTTGATGATATTCATCATTTTGATATTGGGCAAATGATGGATGCACGAGGAATTGCTGTTCGAACAGGACATCATTGTACTCAACCCTTAATGCATCAATTTAATATTGAAGGAACAGTAAGGGCTTCCTTTTCTGTTTATAATACAAAAGAGGAAATTGATGAATTGATAATAAGCTTAGAGAAAATTATCAAAATTTTATAGATGAGCATTAACGAAATACAAGATCAAATCATAAATGATTTTTCATTATTAGATGGAGATATGGAAATGTCCAACATTTATTTAATGGAATTAGGTCAAAAGCTAACTGACTTACCTGAGAAAGACAAAATTGAAGACAATGTGGTAAAAGGTTGCCAATCTAAAGTTTGGTTAACTGCTGAGTTAAATAATGACAATGTTGTTTTTTATGCTGATAGCAATACCGCCATTACTAAAGGTCTTGTTAGCTTATTAGTAAGAGTTTATTCGAATCAATCTCCTCAAGATATTCTAAACAGCGAGTTGTACTTCATTGAAAAAATTGGCATGAGTCGATTTATCGGAACACAACGCTCAAATGGATTTGGAGCTATGATTAAACAAATGAAATTATATGCTATAGCATTACAAGCTAAAACAGAGTAAGTATAATGAGTACTGAAAATACTACAACTGATTTGAAAGCAGAGATTGTAAAAGCCATAAAATTGGTTTATGATCCTGAAATACCTGTAGATGTATATGAGTTAGGTCTAATTTACGAAATCAATATTATCCCACCATTAAATAAGGTGCATATATTGATGACTTTAACCTCACCCTCCTGCCCTGCTGCAGAAATTATACCCGATGAAATAAAACAAAAAGTAACTGAAATAGAAAATGTTAACGAAGTTGAAATTGAACTTACTTTTGATCCTCCTTATGCCACTGACATGATGTCTGAGGCCGCTAAGTTGGAATTAGGATTTATGTAATTAAATAACTGATAAATATAAACTTAAATAAATATGTATCCAGAAGAATTAGTAGCACCTATGCGTCAAGACTTGACATCAGTAGGGTTTAATGAATTTAGAACTGCTGATGAAGTAGAAAATCATTTATCGGATCACAAGGGAACAACACTTATAGTTGTTAATTCAGTATGTGGATGTGCTGCTGGTGCAGCTCGTCCAGGTGTTAAATGGGCAGTGCAAAATAGTGACAAAAAACCTGATGTACTGGCAACAGTATTTGCTGGTGTGGACAAAGAAGCTGTAGATAAAGTAAGGGGTTATACTTTGCCATACCCTCCTTCTTCACCATCTATAGCATTGTTTAAAGATGGTGAATTAGCTCATTTTGTTGAACGCCATCATATAGAAGGGCGAAGTGCAGAAATGATAGGAAATCAT
>JAOUKH010000032.1 GCA_029882685.1 Cyclobacteriaceae bacterium | reverse complement strand
AATAATGATTATAAAGAGAAGCTTGATGAAACGGGAGTAGAATATTTGGATATGATGGTGTTTAAAGTATTAAAACTAGAAACACTAATTAATGATATTCTAGAATATTCTCGTACTGGAAAATTAGAAAGAACCTTGGCAAGCGTAAATTTGAACGAAGTTTTAAATGACATATTAAATACGATAGATATTCCAGATAATTTTGCTGTTGATATTAAAGACCTTCCTGAAATTGAAGGTGTTAGAAGTGAATGGTATCAAATTCTTCAAAACATGATATCCAATGCTATAAAATATAATGATAAAACAGAAGGAGTTATAAAAATCTATGGTGAAGAGCGAGAAGGAAAAAATATTATTAATGTTTGGGATAATGGCATTGGGATAAGTGAAAAGCATCACAAAAAAGTATTCGAGGTGTTTCAAACTTTAAATAAAGAGTTCGACATAAATAGCACAGGGATAGGGCTGGCAACGGTGAAAAAAATAGTAGAGTTAAACAATTGTAAGATTTTCATTAATTCAGAATTAGGAGAAAACACTTGTTTTAGTATTGAATTAGCTTCAGGAATGTTATTAGTAATAGATTAACTTCTCTTAACAAGAGAATGATAGCCATAATTTAATAATTGAATTCAAGTCAATATTAAAGTTATGAAGTAAACACATGAATTTTATGAGGCTTTTTCTATTTTTGCTTTCGTATAAAAAGCACAATTATGAACCAGCCAGATGCATTAAATCAAGTTGCAGAATTTCACAAAACCTTTAAACACCCAGTGCTAGAAACACCCACAATACCTAGCGAAAAACGATGTGCTTTGAGGGTTGAGCTTATCTCAGAGGAGTTAAAAGAGTTACAGGAAGCTATTATTGATAAAGATATGGTAGAGATAGCTGATGCACTTTGTGATATTCAATATGTATTGTCTGGAGCAATATTGGAGTTTGGATTAGGTGATAAGTTTAAAGCCTTATTTGATGAAGTTCAACGATCAAACATGAGCAAAGCTTGTGATAGTGAGCAACAAGCAATAGATACAGTGGCGTATTATAAAAAAGAAAGAGATACAGAATGTTATTATAAAGAGGTTGAAGGGAAATGGTTGGTTTATAGAACATCAGATGAAAAAACAATTAAATCTATTTACTATTCTCCTGCTGATTTAGAAAGTATTCTCAAATAAAAGTATCTTTATTGTATAAAGTAAGGGTATGCCTAAAGGAGAACATTTCAAAAAAGAAAATCCAAGAAATTATCAGGTTTCGTTTAAAGTGAATAAAACGGAACTGGATCAATTGCGGAAGCTGACACAGGAAAGTGGGTTATCAATACCTGAATGGTTGCGTTCTCATATTATTTTAGATGAAAGTGTTAAACCTAAACCAGTTAAAAAAACAGCTAAAAAAAGTAATAAAGACCTTGGTAAAAACAGTGAAGATCAAACTTCTTTGTTTTAAACATAAAATTATTATTTGGTTAGTTCTATGATTGTTTTCAAATAGTATCATTAATGAAAAAATACGAGATCAACGATTACAATAAAGTAAAGAGAGGAGCAAAACGTGCAGTATATGATCATGATACCGTACATAAAATATTAGACGACTCGTTTCTTTGCCATGTAGGTTATGTGTGGGAGGGTAGACCAATTGTGATTCCTACTGCTTATGGAAGGGAAGGAGAACGAATATATATTCATGGAGCTATTGCTAATCGTATGATGAAAGAGTTGTTATTAGCAGGGCATGCGAGTTTAACCGTTACCCTTTTAGATGGACTTGTGCTAGCGCGTTCAGCTTTTCATCATTCAGCTAATTACAGATCAGTAGCTCTTTTTGGCAGTGTGAAAAAATTGGAAGAGAATGAAGAAAAATTACATGCTCTAAAAGTGGTGATGGAGCAGATGCTTTCTGGTAGATGGGATGAGAGTAGATTGCCGTCAGAAAAAGAATTAAATGCAACGTTAGTGCTTGAAATTACTATTGATTATGCTTCTGCTAAAATTCGAACGGGAGATCCTGTAGATGATGATGAGGATTACGGTTTGGAGTTATGGGCAGGGGTTTTGCCTATAAAACAACAATATGGAAATGTTATTCCTGACCCTCGATTAAAATTCGATTTAGATATACCTGAATCAATACAAACTAAACTTAGCAATAAATAGCTCTAGCTACTTTTATCCATTTCACGAAAAGCTAATAATGCATCAAGGCTACCATCACAAACAATACTGTGTTGTTTTTTGAGCAGCCAATTTGCAGCCTCAGCTATAGGTACATTAGGATAGTAATGGTCTCTTGCATAGTGGATAAATTTCAAGACTTTAAAAGCATTAAACCATTGATAAAAATTAGTTATGAATGAGATTGAATTAGAGGAATTGGTTTTTATTCTATTCAACTCGGTTTCAAAATCAGATTCTAATAAAAATGTTGAGATACTTTTTGGCAAACTATCTAGATAAGTGTCTATTTTAGTTATTTCCCATAAAACATCTGATGAAGTTAAGAAGTTTTTTATATCAGTGAATGTTTGTGGAGCATAAGCGTATAGCTCATTATTATTCATCCACTCACTTACAGCTTTTCCTGTGCCGAAAGGCACTCTATCTGATTGACGAGGTGAAGGAATGACGGTAGTACTGTTGAGTTCTGAAAAACCCCCTAGTGCTATAATTTTATGTAGAAAATAAAAATCCTCACCAGCATGTCTTTTATTCATTCCACCCTGTTTTTGATAGACATCAGATCGTACTGCCATACTTGAGCCAACAGTTTGATATGCGTAAGGAAGACCTACATACTTTAATCCATTTGTATAATACCTTAAGAACAACTCGTAATCGATAATCGCTTGATAGTTTGAAGGAGGTAATTCCCCGCCCAATGGATGTTCAAAATAAATAGAGCAACCAAAGGTTTTTGGATTTTGCTCAAAATGTTTTTCAAGTGATGTGAGGTAATTGGTTTCACAAAGAGTATCCGCATCAAAACAGGAAATAATTCCTTTACTATTACCTATTGCTTCAAACCTTTTTACTGCTTCATCCATAGCTATTTTTCGAGCCAGCCCAACACCAGCATGTTTTTTTGGTAAATTTTCAGCATAAATGAAGTGAAAGTATAATTTCGGAGTGTTTTTACATTCTGCCCATTGTATTGCTTCGTGGTATGTGATTCTATTTTGTGATTTCACACTACTCGTACTATGCTCACCATCGTTAATTACCACAATTATTTCAGTAGCACAATTAGGACGATTGCAATTGTATAGTGACTGTAAGCTGTCAATTAAATTAGGTTCATTGAAACAAGGAATCGTTACAACAATACCCAACGAATCTGGAGGAAGGGAATTAATAAATGTGGTTGGATAGGCATACCTGTCCAAGTAAATATTCTTTGACATAAGAAATATTTGTCAGGGAGCTAGCCTTACCTTTGTCCATTTACTATTCTCATCTAAAGTATATTGTACCCTATCGTGTAATCGGTTAGCACGTCCCTGCCAAAATTCGACTTGATTTGCTGTAACAGCATAACCACCCCATTGTGCAGGGCGTTCAATCGGCTTGTTTTTATACTTATTAGTTAGATTAGTAACCCTTTCTTCCAAGATTTTTCGATTAGCTATTGGAGTACTTTGAGGTGAAGCTAAGGCTCCAATTTGACTATCTTTTGGTCGGCTTTTGAAATAAGATGTAGACACTTCAGGCGAAACTTTATTAATCTTTCCTTCAATACGTACTTGACGTTCAAGTTGAGGCCAGAAAAAGGTGAGGGCTACAAAAGGATTTTCTTCCATTTGATTGCCTTTATCACTTTGGTAGTTAGTGTAAAAAATAAATTGCCCTTCTTCTATTCCCTTTAGTAACATTACTCTAGCCGAAGGTCGATTTTCTTTATTCACTGTTGAAAGAATCATGGCATTTACTTCCGTTACTTCGGCTTTCAATGCTTCATCAAACCATTCTTTAAATTGTTGGATAGGATTATCAGAGGTACTTTCTATGTTTAACACATGTTTGATGTAGTCATTTCGGATATCTGCAATATTATGAGTCATGATAGCTTAATTTTTACCCAAAATTAATAAACATTTTAACGGGAAATATGATGAAAATCATTTTAGAATAATTAATTTATATTTCTGTTTTAAAGTTATTTTATTTCATTCCATTTTATTTATTATTACCTTCCAATTAACCTTAAAATTTTAGCGAGTGAAGCTTAGTATCGATTTGGCTGTTGATAGCCCTAAAGCATGGATTGAAGCTGTAATGAATGATTTTGATGCATTTCTTCAAGACCATGCCGATTGCGAACGTAAGGCTAGTGCCATGGCAATGAGTTTTGTTGCTAAATTTCCAAATCGTACAGAAATAATACCCGAACTTATTGAAACGGCTGTAGAGGAACTTGAGCACTTTCAGAGTGTTTATGATATAATGGAAAAACGAGGTGTACAATTAGCTCATGAAATAAAACAGGACATGTATGTGAAGCAGTTAATTGATTTTTGTAGAAGTGGGAAAGAAGAGAGGTTTATGGATAGATTATTATTAGCTTCGATTGTTGAATGTAGAGGAGCTGAGCGTTTCAGGTTGGTATATGAAGCTTTACCTGAAGGAGAAACAAAGAAATTTTATCAAGAATTGTGGGCGAGTGAGGCAAAACATGGTCATATTTTTGTAAAAATGGCACTAAATTATTTTGAAGAGAGTAAAGTCTATGATAGATTAGATGAATTTAATGAACATGAGGCTAAAATTTTGATGTCGCTTCCTATAAAAGCAGCATTGCATTAGATTATGATTGATTTTTTTGATTATACCAATGAAAACAAACCTGCAAAAGGAAAATTACTTTTGTCAGAACCATTTTTGGGTGATCCGAATTTTGATCGTACAGTAGTATTGTTATGTGAACATAATGAAGAAGGTTCTTTTGGTTTTGTGTTAAATAAACCTTCCAGTGTTGAGTTGAATGATATTATGGAGGAGCTGAACACTTTTGAAGGGATTGCTTATGTGGGTGGGCCAGTTCAACATAATACTTTACATTATATTCATCGATTTCCAACATTAGAAGGGGGGCAAGAAATATTAAATGGACTATATTGGGGAGGAGAATTTGAGCAATTATTACTAATGTTAGATAGGCAAGAAGTAACAAATGAAGATATTCGTTTTTTTGTTGGTTATTCTGGTTGGACTGAAGGGCAGTTGGAAGAAGAGTTGGAAAATAAATCGTGGATTGTAGCTGATCTAGATGATATTGATGTTGTTTTTGAGAAAGAAAACGATGAAATGTGGAAAAAGGCATTAAGAAGTTTAGGAGGTAAGTTTAATATCTATTCTAATTATCCTGCCGATCCACGACTAAACTGATTCAAATTACATTAAATACGTTTTTATAATAGAAATGCACTTTACTGCTAGTAAGGCGTAAAATTATTTATAAATTTACAGTTTACTTATGTTGAAATAGATAATTATGGATCAAGAGAGAGAAATTAAAGAAGAAGAGATTGATCAGAGCCAAAAATTAAATGCTATTTCACCTGCTTCGGAGCATCAAGAAGAAGAGGATAAAAAAATCCCTTCTACTACAGATGAAAAAAAGAATGAAGAGCCTAAGGCGTCAGTTACAGGAGACAGTGTGAATAGTAGTGATATTGAGGCGGATGATACAATAAAAACTAATCTAGAGTCAAATCAGACAGTTGAAGTTCTAAAAGAAACCTCTGACGCTTCTGTTGCAAAAAAAGAAAATACAAGTAAACATACTGAGACTGATGTTGAAAACAGCAAAACTGGCTCAATAGTTGACGAAAAGCATGATGATGATCATGACGTAGAAAAGGTTGATTATAGCTCTTGTTCTAAGGAAGAATTAGTAGAGTTGGTGAAAGAAGCAGGGCACATGGATAATGTGGTGAAGGCGGATCACATTCTCATGGCTATTAAACCATTTTTTGATGAGATAAGAAGAAAAGAAAGAGATGAAGCACGTGATAAATTTGTCAAAGATGGTGGAGAAGAAGATGATTTTGAATTTCGAAATGATGAATTAAATACACGTTTTGATGCTAATTACCGTCTTATTAAAGATAAGAAATCGAAATATTTTCAAGAAAAGGAAAAACAGAAAGATGAAAATCTAAAAAAGAAGCAAGACATTCTTGAAAAACTAAGAGAGTTTGTAGACTCAGATGAAACCAATATAAGTTTTGATACTTTCAAAGAGCTTCAAAATCAATGGAAAAGTGTAGGGCAAATCCCAGTAGCATATAATAAAACGCTTTGGGCAAATTATAATGCCCTACTTGATAGATTTTATGATAAACGTAGCATCTATTTTGAACTAAAAGAACTTGATAGAAAGAAAAATCTTGAAGCTAAAATAGAGCTTTGTGAAAAAGCAGAGGAATTGTTGAATGAAAAGCAATTAAAAGTAGCCACTCAATTACTTAATGAGTTGCACCATGAATATAAGCACATAGGTCCTGTTCCAAAAAAGGATCAAGAACCACTGTGGCAGCGATTCAAAACGGCTTCTGATGCAATCTATGATAAGCGAAAAGAGTATGTTGACGTACTAAAGGTTGAACTGGAGGAAAATCTTGTAAAGAAAGAGCAGTTGAGCGAAAGTCTGCTTGGGTATACACAATATAATTCTGATAGAATAAAAGAGTGGAACGAGAAAACGAAAGAAATTTTAGCTCTTCAAAAACAATGGGAAGCTATTGGTGGATTACCACGTGATAGAGGTAAAGAAATTAATAAAAAGTTTTGGAGTAGCTTTAAGACATTTTTTCATAACAAAGGGGAATTTTTCAAAAGGCTTGATGAAGAACGGAAAGGAAATTTAGTATTAAAGGAGGAGCTAGTAAAAAAAGCTAATGAGCTAAAGACTAATAACGATTGGATTAAGACAGCTAATGAATTAAAAAAACTTCAGCATACATGGAAAGAAATTGGCCCTGTTCCTGAAAAACAACGAAACGAAATATATAAAAGGTTTAAAGAGGCATGTGATTTTTTCTTTGATCAAAAGAGAATTCATAATCAAGAAGCAAATAAAGAGTACGAGGAAAATCTGAAGCTGAAGGAAGAAATTTGCGAACAAATAGAAACTTTAGCTAAGGATAATACGGGAAGTATAGAGCAGTTACGTGAATTACAGACCAAATTTAATGAGGTTGGATTTGTTCCTAAACAGCAAATTGGAATTATCAAAAGTAAATATGCTGATGTTGTAGATCGATTTATTAATTCTATCCCTGACGTGTCAAATGAAGATCGTCATCAAATTAGACTTGAGAATAAGCTTAATAAAATGATGAGTGAGCCTAACTCAGAACAGAAAATGTTTAGAAAAGAGCAAACTGTCCGGAAGCAAATTGGAAAGTTGGAAAACGACATCTCTTTATGGACAAATAATATGGAGTTTTTTGCTTCTTCAAAAACAGCAGACAAACTCAAAAATGAATTCGAAGAGAAGATAGATAAAGCTTCAAAAGAGTTGCAACAATTGAAGCAAGAATTACGAATGATTCGTTCGGCACAAGCATAGTGTCAAGTCAAGCGTACTGTGTCGTATAATTCGAAGGTATTTTTGTATTAGGCGATTTGAAAAATATAATTATTGCAGTAGCTATAGGCGTATTTTTCAGAGAAGTATGGAGCAAAAAGATCAAGACTTGGTTTGGCTAAAATATGTTTGACTTGACACATGTTTAAAAAAGATATATTTTTTTAGACATGTTTTTTGCAAATAAAAATTACTAATCTATATTTGCACTCGCATTCAGGAAAAGAGAAGCTTTTTCTTCTTGCGAAAGGCCTCCATAGCTCAGCTGGCCAGAGCAACGCACTTGTAATGCGTGGGTCGTTGGTTCGAATCCGACTGGAGGCTCTATAAATCCAAAAATCCTTTCTTTATTTGATAGAGGGTTTTTGGATTTTTTTATTGATAGGGGATGATAAATGCTTGCGCATATACATGATGCATTTTAGCTAGTCAAGTAAAGTATAGAAACCTGTTTCGCAGTTGTGAAAATGTAGGAGAGTTTCGGTGGTATCTTTATTCTTTGCAAGAAACAGTTTATGTGAAATGCATTTCAAAAAGACTCCTATAGAATAAATTAGGTTAGCAGGTTATATATCTCCACCCTCCTTTATAATTTATGGTAACGTATTATACTAGCTCATTTTTAATAGCATATCTTACCAATTCAGCAATATTACTTACCTGTAGTTTTCTCATGATATTAGTACGATGTGTATCTACAGTTCTGATGCTTATAAATAATTGTTCACTTACAGTTTTATTACTTTTACCATCAACTAGCAACTTTAAAATTTCTAATTCACGTCCAGTAAGTTGAATATTTTTACCTTTTTTTACTTCCTTGTTAAGAAGTGCCGTAGTAAGTATTTCAGATATGTTTTTGTTAAAGTGTTTTTCTCCATTAGAGACTCTGATAATTGCTTCGATTATTTCATCTTCTTCCACACCTTTGTGTAAATATCCAGAAGCCCCATTCTCAAAAGCTTTAATAACATACTCTTCTTCTTGATGCATGCTTAGAAACAATATTTTAGTATCTAGTTTAGACTCCTGTATTTTCGCTGCTAAATCTAATCCCGTAATTCCTGACACACTAATGTCAGATATTAATATGTCAGGAGTAAACGCTTTTATCATATTGAATGCTTCTATTCCATCACTAGCCTCACAAATGATATTAATATTTTCTACATCTTCAATTAATAGTCTAATGCCTTTTCTTACTACTGAGTGGTCGTCAAGTAGCATAACACGTACTTCATTTGAGAGGTTCTTCATTTTTTAAGGCTTTAGATACAATAATAGTGGTTCCTTTTCCAATACTGGTTAATATATCAAATTCTGCATTCATTATGTCACATCGTTGCTTTATATTATAAATTCCATTGCCAGTAGTATTTTTACTTACTTTATTTGAAAGGTAGTTGAATCCAATTCCATCATCACTAATTTTTAATACTTGTTTATTAATTTCTTGAAGATAAGAAACTGAAATCACATCTGCATTAGCATGTTTTAATGAATTGTTTATGGCTTCTTGCGCAATACGATAGAAACTTACTTCATGTTCAGGGTTAATACGAACAATATTTGAATCGGTTATATACTCAACGTGTTCTCTCGATTTTTTATTGAGTATTTTCACAATATTATTCAAGGCTGATGAAAGCCCAAAATCTTGTAATATGCTGGGCATAAGGTTTTGGGAAATTTTCCTTACCTCTTTTACGGTTTCATCCATAATGGACTCTAAGTCATTTATTAGCTCATGATCCATAGACTCCATATATTGAGACTGGTTAAGTCTTTTTAGATACATTTTTGCAGCTGACATATGCTGACCTAAACCATCATGCAAATCTCTAGATAACCGCCTTCTTTCTAACTCCTGTCCTTCAATAAGTGCAGACAGGTTATTTCTTCTGGCTAATTCAAGATTTTTTTCTGCAATTTTTCTTTTTGTAATGTCTCTATTAATACTCAATACAGCTTCAACACCTGAGTAGTTTACTACAGATGTGTTTATTTCAAAAAAAATTTCTTCCCCTTTTCTATTATATTGAACTGTTTCGAAAGTTTGAATACTATTACCATTTAATATTTCCTGCATATATTTTGCTCCCCTTTGAGCATTTTTAGAAATACTTTTGAGAGACATGCCTATAAATTCTTCTCTAGAATAACCATATGTTTTAATAGCTTGATCATTCACTTCGATTATTACTTCATCATTAGGAGTAAAAATAATGATAGCATCATGAGCATTGTCGAATAAACCTCGGTAATCTTTCTCTGATTCTCTAAGTGCTAGTTCAGTTTTTTTTCTAAGTTTGATTTCTGAAGCTAGTTCCATATTGGCTTCAGAAAGTAAAGCAGTTCTTTCTTTAATACGATATTCTAAACTTGAATTCATTTTTTTCAGTTTTTCTTCCAAACCTTTTCGTTCAGTAATATCTCGTGCTACTGCAAAAAATCCTTTTATGTTTTTTTTATTTTGTTTATCATATATAACTTTTACATTCTGTCCTAGCCATAATAAAGTGCCACTTTTTGAAACTAATTGAAATTCATAATATGTGGCTTCGGTTTTAGTTTTTATCTGAGATAGATAGAATGACAATATATCTTCCTTGTTTTTTTTAAGGACAAGGTCCATGAAATTCATTTGTAATAATTCTGTCAAAGAATAGCCACTAATAGAAATTCCATGTGCATTTACAAAAGTAAAATTCCCTTTGACATCAACTTCATAAATGATGTCTTGAGCAGATTCGACCAAAAAACGATACATTTTTTCGCTGGTTCTTATTTTTTCTTCATTTATCGTTTTTGATGTTATATCATGAAATATGCCATGAATGGTAGAGTTAGTTCCTTGTTTGTTTTTAAGGTACATTACTATTTCAACAGTTACATTTGTACCCTTTTTTGTAATAAGTTGAATGGTTTTGTTAGATATTTTCTCTCCTTTTAAAACTTTATTTATGATACGCTTTATATCATTTTTGTAATTTGGATGAACAATATCATGAATTGTCATTCCACCTATCTGATTGGTTGTATACCCAAGGATGCGATGCCAAGAAGGGTTAGCAAAGATAAACTTGCCATTGGCATCCAAAATCTGTACTAAATCATTCGAATTTTCGAATAACTCTTTGTATTGCTCTTCTGTTTCTTTAAGGATTTTTTGATTATTAGTATGCTCTATCGCTTTTAATATAGTGACGGGAAGTTTTTGTAGATAATTGAGTTTAATATCTTTTACTAAATAATCATAGATGCCAGATTTCATGGCTTCCACGGCTAATTGTTCATCGCCTGCTCCAGTAACAAATATTATAGGCTTATCTGACACGTGATTAACCAACTCTAATGCAGTGCCATCAGGAAGGTTATAATCAGAAATAATTACATCAATATCATCATCAGCTTTAATGATGTCTAATGCTGATGCAAGAGTATTTGCAAATTGATAATTGTTAAAACCTGATTTTTTGATTTGACGTTCAAAAGATATTCTTCCTATTTCATCGTCTTCAATATATAATATACTATACTGATTAAAATATTCAGGCATTTATTTAATGGGATTCATTTAGTGTCCAATAAGAATTTATTGACTTCATCATTTCAATAAAATCATAGAAATCAATAGGTTTTACCATATATCCCGCAATGCAATTATTAAAACATTCAGTAATTTCATCACCATCTTTTGAGGTGGTAAGTACGATTACAGGAATGTGTTTATATGCTTCACCGTGAACAAACCTTTCTTTTAGAAATTCTATACCATTCATTTTAGGCATATTCAAATCAAGAAATATTAATGCAGGAATTTTATTGTGTGAGTTATTAAGGTATTCAATAGCCTCCTCTCCATTTTTAACATGCTTAATTTCATTAGTAATATTTACTTCTTTTAAAGCTCTTCCTACCGTCATAGCATCTATAAGGTCATCCTCTACGAGAAGAATAGGTTTATTCTTATCCATTTCGGTAATAATTAAGTTGACCAGTATCTTAAACTTTAATAAAGTTATAATATGTACTTGTTATATGAAAGCAATAATAAATTATATCATAAATTATTATTCTAATCCTAATTCAAATTGGTTTCCTTTTGAAAGGAATTGAAAAGCAGTGTATATGACACATGACTTTATTTTAAAAATAGCGTTACAATTATAAATGTGTTCCTATTTTTTAAGTAGAAAAAAGAAGGTTGATCCAACATCTATTTCAGATTTCACCCATACTTTACCTCCATAATTTTCTACTATTTTTTTCACAATACTTAATCCAATACCAGTGTTTTCCATTTCATCTCTAGATTTTAAAGTCTGAAAAATTTGAAATATGCGATCATAATGTTTTTTTTCTATTCCTATTCCGTTATCCTGAATCCTGAATTCCCAATATTTATCAGCATCTCTGCAGCTAATATCAACTTTTGGATGTTCAGTATCCGCAAATTTAAGTGCATTACTTATTAAGTTTTGAAATAACTGTTGTATCCTAGTTTCATCTGCCTGAATGATAGGTAAGTTTGGTTGAATATTTAATATAGTACTCTTTTTAATTAAAAGGGACTTAGTAATTTCAGATAAAACATTATTTATGTTTACTGTTTTGCTAATTTCAGAAGGTTTTGAAAGTCTTGAATATTGTAAAATTCCATCAATCAGATGGCTCATTCTTAATATTCTACTTTTCATTAAGTCAAGTTGATATTTGCCATCATCCCCCAAGTTTTCAGCATGATCTTTGATAATAAAATCTGCTAAGCTCATTATAGCACGAAGAGGGGCTTTTAGATCGTGAGAAACTATATAAGAAAACTGCTTGAGTTCCTGGTTTAGCTGTTCTAAATCTTGATTTTTTGTATTTAGGGCAACGTTATTAATAGCTATAGTTTCTTGTGTTTTCATTTGAAAAACAGCTATATTAAGACCTGATGTAATTTCTTTAATTATTTCTTTATCTTCATTATTAAAAGGGTGAACTATATTAGAACCGATATGAATGGAGCCAAATAGCTTGCCTTTATAGGTCAAGGGATGAGAACTATAAGATTTTATTCCTTGTTTAATAAGTACTTGAATATCGGGTTTTTTTGTGTCTACTTTCTTGATGTCAGGGATGTAATACTCTTCTCCATTTAAGAGCTTTTCTATGCCATAAAAATCATCATAATCAATATTATCATCTAGAACTCTTTCTTTATTTTTTTGTTTTGAAATATCTGCAATTACAATTGCTGTCTTTTTTTGATGATCGAAGGTGTAGAAGACAGCACGATCACTTTTTGGTATGAGTTGTAGCAGAGAATTCATAATTGAATTTGCTATTTCTTGTAGGGATTGAGCAGACAAAATGGCTTTATCGAGATCGTGAATAATGTCTAGTCTTTTCACATAATGGCTAAGCCTTTCCTCATTCTTTTTTGCCTCAGTAATATCACTTCCAATTGTAATAAATTTTTCAATTTCTCCATGATCATCAAGTATAATATTTACCACAATATTCATCCAGAAACGAGAACCATCCTTTCTGTAATTATAACTTTCAGCCTGAAAGGATTCCTTTTTGGCAATTTGATTATTTATATATTCGATCTCTTTTTTATCGGTACGTTCATTACGTAGTAAAGCACGCGGAGCTTTATTTATTGCATCATTTAATTCATATCCAGTTATGTCTGTAAAAGAACCATTCACCCAAGTGATTAAATTATCTTTATTGGCAATCATTACGAGGTTATCTGTTGATCGTGCAACTATGGAAAGCTCTTCCATCTTTTGCTGATTCTGCTTAGATTCCGTAATGTCATTACCAACGGTAATAAATTGCACTATATCCTTTTGACTATTTAGGACTAGGGTAGTATTTATCGATAACCATATCTCCTCTCCTTGTTTTGTGTAGTTTAGTATTTCTGTATGGAACGATTCCTTTTTACGTATGTTTTCTTCAATGAACAAGATTGTTTCACAAGATGTTTGAGGTCCTCTTAAAACATCTTCAGCTTTTTTGCCTATTACTTTTTCAAAAGTATAGCCTGTAATTCTTGTAAAAGAATCGTTCACCCAAGTGATCTTATTTTTTTCGTCAGAAACTATGACTAAACTATTAATTTCAGAAATAATATGTTTAAACTGCTTTAATTCCCTTTCTTGGAAATGATTGACAGTTACATCTGACCCGATTACTAATATTTGATTTTGATCAAATGATGACACTTTCCAACTTATCCATTTAATCTCTCCTTTATTTGTGGCAACTTTTGTCTTTAGCTGTGTTTCAGAATCATCTTGGATATCCACAAATTTTTTATAAACATCTTGTTGGGTTTTGTATGAGTTTGAAGAATGCTGTAACATTATTTTCCACCAACCCTTTTTTAATAGTTCATTATGATTATAACCTATTACATCTTTTACTTGAGGAGCTACAAAAGTAGCATTAGCATTAGTATCGAAAACGATAATAATAGCATTGGCTTGTTTTACAATTTTGTCAGAAAAAAACAACTGCTTTTGAAGATTCAACCTAACATTGAATATTAGAAAAGTAACAATCATAGAAATAACAACTATTGTTATAAAAATTGTTTTATCAATATAACTTGATTCGATAAAAAAGGAACAAATAGATATTATTGCTATTACAAATAAATTGTAAATAAGGTAAAATTTATTATTACGAAAAATAATACTGGCAGCAGTAATTACAATTATTAAACTTAATAAATAGCCATAATTGAAATTATTCAAATAACATAAATGTAATATGTCGGCAGTAAGTATGTAAAAAAGTATAATGACAATTTTTGAAATATTATTTTTAATGGTAGTACTAGTGAAAGTGAGTATATAAGCCAAAAGACATACTCCCGAAAAACCTAATCGATGTAAAAAAGAATCAATAAGGGTATTATCCGCCATCTTATAAAGACCTCCTACTATTGGGTATAGAATTGATGAAATTACTAGGAGTAACCGGAATGAGAAGAGTGTATAAAGCTGAATATTTAATTTATTTAATTTCATTAGTCAAATACTACTCTTAATTGTTTACTAATACAATATTTTATAATTATAAATTTTTAAAAAAAACAACCCGCATTATGCTATTTAGAATCTATTACATCCATAAAACACTGTGAAATAGACGCTTCATTTTGATTATGCGCATGTGATATGCTTCTTAGCATAACCACCTATTTCTTTGTGCTATATGTCTTCATCACGAATTCTAATGCATTAATAATATAATTTGCAATAATATCATTAAATATGACTTCATTGGATTAAATATTTTGAAATATATTCGTTGTTATTATTAATAAAATATAATATTTGTAGGCTGCAATATTTTTGTTAGGTGCAATTCCATCTCATTATGATAAAAGCAAATTTAAAATTACTAATATAAAGAAAAAGAATTATGCTTGATAAATTAACTATTTCACAGAGTGAAATTGCAAATGACATAATAAACAGGGGTTTAGTAGAAGCAGCGTTTTCATTAGAACAAATTATCCAAAGTGAAGTAAATATAGAGACAATAGATTTTTTATTAAATAACGAAAATGACACCCAGCTATTTACATTAAAGGATAGTACTTCAACACACTACTTGATAGAAACAGTAATTAAAGGAGAGTTTAAAGGGGTTTGTTATTTGGTTTTATCAAAGGATGATGTAAATAAGATTCATAAAAAATGTTTAAGTGCTAATATATTGGAAAGTAATGCTCCAAATGATATAATGATGAAGAAAGCTATTCTTACAGAAATCGACAATATGCTTTCGGCTGCTGTGATAACTGAGTTTGCTAATCGACTAAATGTAAATATATACGGTGATGTACCTAAACTTAGGGTAGTAGAACAGAATGAAGCAAACCAAATAATAAGAAAAGAAGCTAAAGAATATAATTGTTTACTCCATTTTAATGCTGTTCTTCATGCTAAAGAATTAGATATTTCCCCTGATTTTCTTTGGCTGTTAGATGATGATTTTGTTAATAATATTAAAAAACTAGCCACTAATTAAATGCACTTATGAATAAAAGCTGTTTAGTTGTATTTTTGTAGAAATGAATTAAACTAATTATGTGATTTATTTCGTTTTAGAGCAATTGTTAAATTTATTATTTTCATATAACTTATAATATAGTTGGTTGTATTTAAAGTTTTTTTTGAGAAAACATTTCATTATAAATAGATGTTAAAATAACATATAATGAGTAAGAAAGTATTAATAGTAGATGATTCAAACTATATGCGTACCCTAATAAAGGATACATTAAAGGAAGAGGGGTATGAAATAGTGGGAGAAGCTCCAAATGGAGAAACTGCAATAGATTTGGCTATGGAACTTAAGCCAGACCTAATGACATTGGATAATATTCTTCCAGATATGGTTGGTAATGATATAATAAAAATAATTAAAGATGAAGGCTTAAAAACAAAAGTGGTGGTGATAAGTGCAGTAGGTCAACAGTCTGTGGTAAACGAAGGTATGGAATATGGAGCTTCTGATTATATTGTTAAACCCTTTACACCTGAAGATTTAGTGGAAGTAGTAAATAGATTGTTTTAATCAGAAAAATATTAACCTCCTTTTTCATTGGTTTTAATATCCAACAATCCTTCATAAAATGAAGACGGGTTAAATTTCACTTTAATATACCCTCATTAATGAGAGGTTATTTCTACTTATTTCTTAATATATTTTTTGTGTGCATTTTTTATCTCATAAGTTTAGGCTTTACCTAAGGTGTTTTACTGATAAAAAAATACGTGATTTTACGGATTGATATGTGACTATTATTCTAGTAGATTTGAATATGTATCGTGATATTATATAGCTTGGTATATAATATGAAATGGTTTTTAGTACTCTAATTTGTTTTCTTCTTAATTGATATTTTTTGGCGAAAATTTATAAAGTGTAATAGCTTTCCCGATCGAAAGTACAAAGTTAAATTTCAAATAGGTATGAGTAAAAAGGTGTTAATTGTAGATGATTCGTTGTACATGCGTACTTTAATAAAAGATGCTCTAACTGAAGAAGGTTACGAAATTGTTGGAGAAGCTCCAAATGGTGAAACGGCTATTGATTTGATAATGAAATTTGAACCTGACTTGATTACATTGGATAATATTTTACCCGACATGATTGGTACAGATGTGTTGAGAAAGTTAAAAGAGGAAGGTTTAGATGCAAAAGTGATTATGATAAGTGCAGTAGGTCAACAGTCGGTGATTAATGAAGGTATTGAATTAGGAGCCACAGAATATATGATTAAACCTTTTACAGCTGAAGATCTAGTTGAATTAGTAAATAGGATAATATGAAAAAAATAAATACACTTGAGCAAGATGCCTTTGAAGAGATAGCAAATATTGGGTTAAGTAAAGCTGCTGATTCATTGTCGACAATAGTTAATGAAAAGGTACTGTTGAAAACCACTAAAATGGGAATAAATTTTAGTAAAAGACTTGAGCAAAGTGGATCTCAAGATTATGTGGTTCTTACTACTCATGTGAAAGGGGAGCACGAAGGAACTTGTTTACTTATTTTTTCGCAGGAAGAGGTATTTAATATTAAAGAAAAATGCCTTTATAATAATGATGACAAAAAAATGCTAGAAGCCTTGTTATTAGAAATTGATAATATTATTTCTGCATCTGTTATTACACAATTAGCTAATATTTTAGATTTGAATATTTATGGAAGTGTACCCGAAATTTCTCTTCTTTCTTTGGATGATTTAAAGAAACATTTAATTGATATGAAGTCTAATTATGATCCTTTATTATTTAGTACTAATCTAATTTCTGACAATTTGGATCTTGAACCAGATTTCTTTTGGTTTTTTAAAGAGGGTATGTTACAAACTTTGCAGAAAGTTGTTAATGAATAAAACACATATTATTATCTAATAATCATTGTTTTAGTTATGATTGAGTTTGTTCACTCTAAAAGTCTTTTTTTATTTTACGTAAAATGCTTATTGTTAATAGTATATAAATTTTTTAATTTTCAAATTAAGCTGAATAACAGTAATCAATAATAAAGAGTATTATTCATTTTTTTGCAAATGATGTATTTCATATATTTAGAAGTATATGCTTGAAAAATATATACAACATTTGACATTGACTATTTTTGAATTATTAACATTCTCTAATAAAGAGATTAATCAGTGATATGATTTCATACTTAACTAAAATTATTATTTGAATATTATTGGTAAGAAAATAAAGGGAGAGGATGATGATATTATACTTTCTAGAGTTATAATAAATTAGACACTTCTTAATAACATCTGAATTTGTTAAATGAATAAGAAAAAATTTAATATACTGTTTGTTGATGATGAGGAAGGAAACCTAAGAGTATTCAAATCATCATTCAAATGGTATTATAATATATTTTTGGCTAACTCAGGGGAAGAAGGTATTCAAATTCTTAATAATGAGAAAATAGATTTGATTATAACAGATCAGCGGATGCCGAATATGACTGGAGTAGAGTTTTTGGAGAAAATAATCCCTACGTACCCTAATGTTCCAAGGATTATTGTTACAGGTTATACTGATTTGGAGAGTATTATTGAAGCTGTAAATAATGGTAGAATTTTTCACTATGTTACAAAACCTTGGGAAGTAGATGATTTGAAGGCAGTCATTGAAAATGCATTACAAGTTTCAATGCTTAAAAGCGAAAACCTAGACTTAGTCACTAATCTGAAAAAAGCTAATAAGCAATTGACTTCAGCACTTCATCAGTTGGATACTTTTGTATATAAAGCATCTCATGATTTAAAGGGGCCTATTGCTACAATACTAGGATTATCAAGTCTTGCATTAAAAGAACCTAATAATGCCGATCTTCCTGAATACCTCACTAAGATTGATCAAACTGCTAACAAAATGGATAGCTTACTAGCAAAGCTTCTTATAGTTAATGTTATCAATCATGATAATCTAAATTATACTTCAATCAACCTTTCTGAAATTGTGAATGATCTAATAGGTGTGTTAGAAGGAGAAATAATTTGGGATGTAAATATTGATGAATCAATAAACTTAATATCGGATGAGAAACTGATTTCAGTAAGTTTAAATAATATGGTAGAAAACTCGGTGAATTATACTTATCCCAAAAGGCCATGTAAGATTAAAATAATTGCAGAAAATGATTCTAAGAACAATAATATCCTAATTAACGTGGTTGACAATGGAAAAGGTATTAATAATGAAATGATGGATCATGTATTCAATATGTTTTTTAGAGGTGATGAATCTTCGCAAGGAAATGGATTAGGTCTCTATGTAGTAAAAATGGCTATAAATAAACTGGGAGGCTCTGTGAAAATTAAAAATAGTTCCGATGAAGGAACACATTTTATTATTACTCTTCCTAATGAACCTAAAGTTATAGAAGAATGAAAAACATCCTCTTAGTTGAACATGATTATGTAGATGTTGAAATTTTCAAAAGAAGTTTCAAAGAGGAATATGTTATTTTTTCTGCTGATACTTATGATGAGGCAATTGACTTGTTGAAAAACGAAGTTATACATGCCATTATTGTAGAAGAGATGATGCAAGGGTTTTCAGGCATAGATTTACTCAAGACAGTTTATAAAGAATATCCAGACATACCAAGGATATTTCTAACTGCAATGGATTATTCAGAAGTGATGCAGAAGGCTATTAATGAAGCAAATGTTTCATTTTATTTAAAGAAACCCTTTCGTAGCGAAGAAATGAAAGTTGTCTTGGATAGTGCCATAGACTTATATCATCTTAGGCAAGTAAATAAAGAGTTAGAGAAAGAATTAAAAAATAAAAATAGGATACTTTCAAGAAGAGTATTAGAGCAATCGGTTAATCTTGATCATCAGGAGCAGTTATTAGGGAAATATCATTTGGTAGAACAAGTGGCTTCATCTCAACATGTTAAATTAGGAGACTGGGATAGTGCTATACCTCAAATTGCAAGTATAGTTGTTTCCGAAGTTAAGGCATCGTCCGCTTCTGTTTGGATATTAAGTGACGATAAGAGTGAGATGGTTAATTTTGGTTCTTATGATATTACAAATCATGAAGAAAAAAAAATAGAAACAATTTATTCGTGTGATTTTCCTAATTACTTTGAAACAATATTGAAAGGCATAAATATTAGAAAAGAGCGTTTGGGTAAAGATTTATTATGTGAAGAAATTATTAAGCAGTTTCCTTCTGATTGTAATTTAAAAGCCATTTTAGATATTCCATTTTTTATTGAGGAAGATGTAGTAGGTGTGCTAAGAGTGGCAAATTATGATAAAACAAGAAAATGGATAGCAAGTGATTTAATGATGCTCTTAACACTATCTGAACAATTATCTAATTTGTATATTAATCATAAAAAAAAGATACTTGAATCTGAGCTGCTTGAAACAAATAACAGCTTAATAACTTATCAAGAAGAGTTACATACACAATTAGAAAAATTAGAAAAAACACAATCTAAATTAGTTGTTTCAGAAAAAATGGCAGCTATAGGAATGTTGCTTGCAGGGATTGCTCATGAAATTAATAATCCAGTAAATTTTGTTTGTGGCGGGGCTAAGGCTATACGCTCAAACTTTGAATATTTACAAGACATATGTAGTAAGTTCGAAAGTAAAGGTAAAGAAGAAGCAAATGAACTGCTAGATGAAATTAGTGAATTATTGACTAATGTAGAGTTGGGAGCAGAGAGAATAATAACAATTGTTAAAGAGCTAAAAAACTATTCTCGTGCTGATGATGAGTTAATGTTTTTTAATATTCACGAGGGATTAGACACTTCGCTTACTCTTCTTGGTAATAAGATTAATGACAATATTCAGATAGTAAAAAATTATGAAAAGAAACTAGTTGGAGTTTACTGCTTCCCTGGGCAAATTAATCAAGTGTTTATGAATGTAATTAACAATGCAGTTCAGGCAGTTAAAGAAAATGGAATAATTAATATTATAACAAAAAGTGTAGAAGATGATGTTGAAATAATCATTAAAGATAATGGAGTAGGGATTGATGATGAAGGTCTCTCCAAAATATTTAACCCTTTATATACTACCAAAAGTAAAGATGAAGGGAATGGTATGGGACTTTATATTTCCAAGGAAATAATTAATAAACATCAAGGAAAACTAGAGGTGAATAGTGTTCTAGGAGAAGGTACTGAGGTGAAAATAAGTATTGCAAAAAACATGAACACTAATGGTTGAAACAAAAAAATATAGTGTTTTGTACATTGATGATGATGAAATAATGCTCTATATTTTCGAGCGATCATTTAAAGAACATTATAATATTATTCTTGCTGATTCACCTGAAAAAGGATTGAAAGTATTAGAAAACCAAGATGTAGATGTTGTTATTAGTGACAATGCAATGCCTAATATGACTGGAATTGAATTGTTGAAATTAGTATCAGAAAAATATCCAGATAAAGGGAGGATATTAACTACAGGTGATAATAGTCCTGAAACAATAAAAGAAGCTATTAATGATGCAGGTGTTCATCAATTTGTATCTAAACCTTGGGAAAAAGAAAACCTCCGTTTTGCTCTGAACAAGACTATTGAAATTTATCAACTAAAACTCACAAATTTAATTTTAGGAGAAAAATTAAAAGAAGTAGTAAGTCAGCAAGAACAAGCTTTGAAGAATCAAGATAAATTACTAAAAATTAATCTTAATGTAGTAAAAAATCTTAATAATAGTTCTGATATACAAGAAGGAAATTGGCATGAAGCTGTAAAGCGGATTACGGAAATATTATCTAAATCAATGGAAATTAGTCGTGTAGCTATTTGGTATCATGAAAGTGAAAAAAATGATATTATGACTTGTCTTAATTTATACCAGAAACAAGAAAATACACATAAATCTAATTATGAGTTTAAAATAAATCAATATCCAGAAATTGAACAGGTCATAAAACAAGGATGGATAGTACATTCTGAAGATGTACTTAATAGAAAGTCCAATAATTTACCTCCTAAAGAGTATTTAGAGAAAAATGATATAAGGTCACTAATTTATTTACCCATTAATTTGGGTAGAGGAAGGTATGCAGCATTAATGTGTGAGCAGACAGAGGAAATAGTACATTGGTCTAATTATGAAATTCAATTTATTATTTCAGTAACGGATATTATAACTTTGGCATATCGTACTTATGAAAGAAAACAAACTGAAGATGAGTTAAAGGAGACCAATATGGAGTTAAAAGCAACTCATTCTCAACTTTTATTATCTGAAAAGATGGCCTCAATAGGACAACTTACTGCTGGGGTAGCACATGAAATCAACAATCCTATAAATTTTGTATATGCAGGTATTAATGCATTAGATACTAATTACAAAGAATTTAAGTCTATTATAACTAAATATGAGCAGGTCATACCTGATGAATCTACAAAAAAGGTTTATGAAGAGATCCAAGAGTTAAAAAACATGTTAGATTACGAAGAGCTTAAATTAGACATTGAAACACTTATAGAAGATATAAGAGAAGGAGCTATGCGTACAACAGAGATAGTAAAAGGTCTTCGTAACTTTTCGAGATTAGATGAGGCAGAAAGTAAACTTGCCGATATTCATGAAGGCATAGACTCAACTCTTACCTTATTAAACAATTCTATAAGGGGACGAGTCGAGATTGTTAAAAAATATGATAACGCTATACCTCCTATCTATTGCTTTCCTGGTCAGTTAAATCAAGTGTTTATGAATATCTTGACAAATGCTACTCAGGCCATAGAAGGTAAGGGGAATATCATAATAACTACGAGCTTATTACCCAATGAAGTATCAATTAGTATTAAAGATGATGGGGTAGGTATTCAGGATGAAGTGAAAAGTAAAATATTTGACCCTTTTTTTACCACTAAAGATGTAGGTAAAGGTACAGGTTTAGGTTTATCCATCACTTATTCTATCATTCAAAAACATAAAGGTTCGGTAGAGGTTATATCCGAACCAAATAAAGGAACAGAAATTTTAATAAAAATTCCAATAATGGAATAATTACATGGTTGACGACAAGAAAAAATATTCGATTTTATTTATTGATGATGAAGAGCAAAACTTGAATGTTTTCAAAATGACATTTAAGTGGTACTATGAAGTACATACAGCAATCTCAGCAAAAGAGGGGTATAAGGTATTGGAGAATGAACATATTGACATGGTAATTACCGATCAAAGAATGCCAAAAGAAACTGGTGTGGAATTTCTCCAAAACATTATTCCTAAATACCCAGATTTGGTACGTATTATTCTAACTGGATATTCCGATGTTGAAGCAATCGCCTATGCTATTAATGAGGTGGGTATATATCAATATATCCAAAAGCCATGGGATGCCGATGAAATGCGTCATATTTTAACAAAGGCTTTCAATAATTACCAACTTCAATTAGACAATAAAAAATTAATCGTTGATCTTAAAGTAGCTAATGAAAGTCTTTTGGAGATTAATGAGCAACTAGAGGAGAAAGTAGAAGAAAGGACAAAAGAAGTAATGATGCAAAAAGCAGAGTTAGAATCAAAGAACTCTAAAATTACTTCGAGTATTAACTATGCCAAAAGGATACAGGATGCTATGCTGCCAAGGTTTCCAGCTATGAAAAGGGCTTTTGGGGACTTGTTTTTACTTTTTAAACCGCGGGATATTGTTAGTGGAGATTTTTATTGGTTTTATGAAGATATGCACATGAAATTTGTAGCTGCAGTAGATTGTACTGGTCATGGAGTTCCTGGAGCTTTCATGAGTTTAGTGGGGCAGCAAGCACTTAACCGAATTGTAAGTCAGAATCAAATTCATAAACCTGATTTAATTCTAAATGAATTGCACAAAGATATTAGAGGGCTTTTAAGACAAGACAGTATTGATAGTGAAAATAGAGATGGCATGGATATGGCAATTTGTATTTATAATAAAAAAGAAAAAATGCTTCATTTTTCAGGAGCAAAAAATCCTTTGATATATATCCAAGATAATGAATTGCATCAGATAAAAGGTGATAAACATCCTATAGGTGGAAGACAAAAAGAAGATGAAAGGATATTTACAGGTCATACTTTAAAAATCGATAAACCAACTACATTTTATATTTTCACAGATGGTTATCAGGATCAATTTGGAGGAAAAGACAATAGGAAATTCATGATTTTAAACATGAGAAATCTTCTGCTAAAAATACATAAGAAAAGTGTAAGTGAACAAAAAAAGATATTAGATACAACCATAGAAGACTGGATGAAAAATGAAAAGCAGTTAGATGATATTCTGGTGATAGGGTTTAAGTTAGGTCAGAACATCAAATAATTGATGATAATTCATAACATTTTTTACATACTATTAACGGTTTTAGTAGAGATAGTTTTGGGATAACTATATAGTGATCATATTTCTAAGTAGGTTATTTTTGTAAAAGGCTAGTTCACTATAATTCGCCTTCTGATGTTGATTAGAAGGTTTTTTTTGTTCTCTTGGTTGAGTACATTTGCCTATATTTTAGCATCATGATTTACATAAGTAGGAAAGAACACTTCAATGCGGCTCATAAGTTATACAATCCTAATTGGAGTGAAGAAAAAAATAGAGAAGTTTTTGGCCCTTGTGCCAATGCCAATTGGCATGGACATAATTTTGAGTTGATAACTACTGTAAGGGGTGAAGTTGATCCTGATACTGGTTTTGTTGTAGATTTAAAAAGGCTGAGTACCCTAATTCGGGAGCAGATAATAGATGAAGTAGACCATAAAAACCTCAACGTAGATGTTGATTTTATGAAGGGGAAAATGGCAAGTACCGAAATCCTTACAATGGAGTTTTGGAAAATATTAGCTCCAAAAATAACACAAATTAGTAAATACGGGCAGTTATATAGCCTTAAGCTTTATGAAACACCTCGTAACTATGTAGAATATTTTGGTAATTAAATATCTATTATTTTGAAATACTATTTTATTGCAGGTGAACGATCGGGAGACCTTCATGCAGGTAATTTAATTAAGGCACTGAAAAAACATGATAAGGTATCACAAGTTAGAGCTTGGGGAGGGGAGTATGTACAAGAAGCAGGAGCAGACTTAGTAGTGCATTACAAAGAGATTGCAGTAATGGGTTTTCTGGAAGTATTAAAACAATTTTCTAAAATCAAAAAATACCTCAAATATTGTAAAGAAGATATAGTCCAGTATAATCCTGACGTGGTTATTTTAGTTGATTTTGGTGGTTTTAATATGCGAATTGCTAAATTTTGTAAGCAAAATAACATTAAGGTGTTTTATTATATTTCTCCAAAGGTTTGGGCTTGGAATCAATCAAGAGCTTTGAAACTAAAGGAAAATGTGGATCGATTGTTTTGCATATTACCTTTCGAAAAGAATTTCTTTAAAAAATATGATTGGGAAGTGGATTACGTAGGTAACCCAGTAATGGATGCAGTAAAATCACATGTTGTTGATAAAAATTTTAA
>JAOUKH010000031.1 GCA_029882685.1 Cyclobacteriaceae bacterium | reverse complement strand
TGTCATTGTTTTTTTGCTAAAATTATTTTAAAAATTAGCATCATTTCGAAGCATAAATAAAAAATAAACAGCTGTAAAAATGATTAAAGTCCACAAAATAATATCCAATGTTTTTTTGTATTTCTGCAACATATCCTCTTTTAATAGTCCCATTAAGGCAAAAGACGTGCCTGCCATAATATATAATACCATTTCAAGATAGTCAGGTTTTAACAACTGATATATTGACAATACATAAAATAATATCGAAAATCCGTATTCTCTAGTAGTTACCTTTTCCAGCCAATTCATATAATTTAAAAATTCGTTTTCAAATTGAACTATTTATTACAACATATCATTCTAAGTTTAAAGCCATATTTTTTCATAGTTGATAATTTGCGGTTTTGGTTGAATGAAAAGCCACGTTTAGGCGTGGCTTTTTAAGCTTCTACAAATAATTCTTCTTTAAGAAACCTTCCTGTATAGCCTTTATTACTTTTCACTATTTCTTCTGGAGTTCCTTCAGAAACAATAATTCCCCCTTTATCACCCCCTTCAGGCCCCAAATCTATAATATGATCTGCCACTTTTATAACATCCAAATTATGTTCAATTATCAAAACGCTATTCCCTTTGTCTACTAATCTATTGAGTACATCTAGTAAGTGTTGTATGTCTTGAAAATGCAATCCAGTAGTGGGTTCATCAAGAATGTAGAAAGTTTTTCCTGTATCTTTTTTAGAAAGCTCAGTGGCAAGTTTTACTCTTTGTGCTTCACCTCCAGAAAGTGTAGTGGCGTGTTGTCCCAAAGTTATATAACCTAATCCAACATCATTAAGGGTATTAATTTTCTTTGCTATTTTTGGCTGATGCTCAAAAAATTGAACGCTTTCTTCAACCGTCATTTGTAAAACATCCGATATTGATTTTCCTTTAAATCTTACTTCTAGCGTTTCACGGTTATATCGTTTTCCTTTACAGGTTTCGCAATGTACGTGAACATTAGGAAGAAAATCCATTTCAATTAATTTTAACCCTGCTCCCTCGCATGTTACACACCTACCTCCTTTTACATTAAAAGAAAATCTTCCTGGTTTATACCCTCTAATTTTAGCTTCGGGAAGCTGAGCAAATAAAGTTCTGATATCTCCAAACACTCCTGTGTATGTTGCTGGGTTAGAACGAGGTGTTCTGCCAATTGGTGACTGATCTACTTCAATAACTTTGTCTAAATGTTTTAATCCATTTATAGATTCAAAAATCATTGGTTCTTTTCTAGACCTATAAAATTCTCGATTTAAAATAGGATAAAGTGTATCATGAATAAGTGTAGATTTTCCACTACCTGATACTCCCGTGATACACACCATTTTACCCAATGGCAACGTTAAATTGATATTTTTTAAATTATTGCCTTTGGCTCCTTTTAGCTCTAGAAATTGACCATTACCTATTCTTCTATTTTGAGGTACTGCTATCTTTTTTTTGTTCGTAAGAAAATCGGCTGTCATACCTTTCTGGCTTAAAAATTGTTTTGGACTACCACTTGCTACAATATGTCCTCCGTGCCTACCCGCTCCTGGGCCTATATCGATAATATAGTCCGATTCCAGCATCATGTCTTTATCATGTTCCACTACAATAACCGAATTACCCAGATCGCGTAAGTCTTTAAGAGCTTTAATTAGTTTTACATTATCTCTCTGATGAAGTCCGATACTCGGTTCATCCAAAATATACAACACCCCTACTAATTGAGTTCCTATTTGTGTTGCTAATCTAATACGTTGCGCTTCACCTCCAGATAATGTTCTTAATGGACGGTTGAGATGTAAATAATCTAGGCCAACATTCAATAAAAAACTAATGCGCTTTCTGATTTCTTTAAGAACCTCTGCAGCAATTCTATTTTGTTTTTCACTTAATTTTTCTTCTAGCCCTTCAAACCAGTCAGACATTGATTGAATGTCTAATTCGGCTAATTCGGCAATGTTTTTATTATTAATCTTAAAGAAAAGAGATTCTTTTTTTAATCGTAGTCCATTACAATCAGGACATGTATTCACAATAGTAAAATCATTTACCCACTGACGTATTTTTTCTGTTCCTTCTTTTTGCTGTTTTTTTAAAAATTCTATTACCCCTTCAAACTTAGTTTGCCAATCGGTATCAGGATATTTTACTGATTTTACTGCTACCAGATCAGTATCACCATGTAACAGTATATCCATAGTTTCATCACTTATGTCTTTTACAGGAGTGGTAAGACTTACCTTATTTCGTTTAAGAATAGCCTCTATTTTTTTAAAAATCCAAATATCTCTATACTCTCCAAGAGGTAAAATAGCTCCTCTACTTATACTTAAATTCTTATCAGGAATAATGCTTTCTTTAGTAATTTCTTCAACATTTCCTAAGCCATTGCATGTTGGACATGCTCCATAAGGTGAATTGAAAGAAAATGTATTTGGTGCTGGTTCATCATATGAAAGACCTGTTTTAGGATCCATTAAAAATTTCGAAAAATGATAAGTCTCCCCATTACTGTCTAGCAACATCAACACTCCCTTTCCTTCCTTTAGTGCCATTTTAAGAGACTGACTTATTCGAAATCTGTCTTTTTCATCTACAACAACACGATCTACTACTAACTCAATATCGTGTGTTTTGTATCGATCAACCTGCATTTTCGGAATTAAATCCTGTACCTCTCCATCAATCCTCACTTTTGAATAACCAGCTTTACGAAGCTGCTCAAACAGTTCTCTATAATGCCCTTTTCGTCCTTTTACTACTGGTGACATAATCACTAATTTTTCTTCAGTAAAATTTTTAAAAAGATGGTCAACGATTTGATCCTCCGATTGTCGAATCATTTTCTCTCCAGTGATATAAGAAAATGCTTCTCCTGCCCTTGCAAACAATAGTCGCATGAAATCATAGATTTCCGTAACTGTGCCAACTGTAGATCGTGGATTACGGGAAGTAGTTTTTTGTTCAATTGAAATTACCGGACTCAAACCATTTATTTTATCTACATCTGGTCTTTCCAAATTGCCAATAAACGAACGTGCATATGCTGAAAAGCTTTCCATATACCTGCGTTGTCCTTCTGCATAAATAGTATCAAAAGCCAGAGAAGATTTTCCACTACCACTAATACCAGTAATTACCACTAATTTATTTCGTGGAAAGGTGATATCAACATCTTTCAAATTATGCTCACGTGCACCAATAATTTCGATATTTTCATATCCCGTATTATCGATAACTTGAGATGATTTGTGTTTTTTTGTTGCTGTTGTCATTGAAAAATAAGCAAGCTATAAAAATGCAGCATTATAGTATGATTTGCAAGAGTTGAAAAAACTTCAATATTGAAGTAATTTACTCAATAGCTCTTCTGCATTTTTAGCCACTGCACTTACACCTAAATTTATTAATTTTTGCTCGTGCCCATCAATAATATGAGAACCAGCTACAAATCCAATTACATTCATCCCTGCCTTCAATGCAGCAGTTGCACCACTAATACTATCCTCCACCACCAAACATTCTTTTGGATGTACTGCAAGTTCTTTGGCAGCAAACAAATAAACATCTGGATCAGGCTTCGGCTTCTCCACCATTTGTGAAGAAAAAATATGTCCGTTAAAATGATCGGTAATATTTATATGATCAATAGCATGTTCAATCTGGTACATATCGCTATTTGAGACAACTGCTTTAGGCAAGTCAGTATTTTCTAATACATTATGAATACCACTTATTGGTTTTAATTCATTTTTAATTTTGATATCCATAGCTATGGTTACTTCTTCCAAAAATGAGTTAGGGAGTGGTGTATTTAATTTTTTAGACAATTCAGTTTTTGAACCTGAAAAGGTTTTGCCAGTACAATTGTGCAAATAAAAATCTAGTGAAATATCAATCCCATACTTACTAAGTATTTCTAA
Source organism: Cyclobacteriaceae bacterium (assembly GCA_029882685.1). Lineage (GTDB taxonomy): Bacteria > Bacteroidota > Bacteroidia > Cytophagales > Cyclobacteriaceae > JAOUKH01. The sequence goes on along the minus strand of JAOUKH010000031.1, from coordinate 21,351 downwards.
CATTACTTGTGCAGCAAGTATTTCACTATCTACTAATACACCATCACAATCAAAAATTAGTTGTTTTATCATGCTATACTTTCATGTTTATCAATTTGGAACAATCCTTCATTTAAATCTCGAAGAGCTTGGATTTTATATTCAGTATTTATTAATACCGAAATATTATGACGACTCCCTCCATAGGATACCATACGAATAGGAATTCCAGAAAGTGCATCAAAAATATTTTTAATTACTCCTGTTTTTTCAGCAACCATATTTCCTACAATACAAATAATAGTTTGGTTTCTATCAATTTCAACAACACCCAGTTTCTCTAATTCACTAATAATTTCTGGAAGGTATTCTTCGTCATCAATAGTTAATGATACAGCTACTTCAGAAGTAGTAATCATGTCTATTGAAGTTTTGTTTACCTCAAATACTTCGAATATTTTTCTGAGAAACCCATGTGCCAATAACATCCTTGCCGACTTGATTTTTACAGCAGTTATGCCATCTTTCGCAGCTATGGCTTGTATTCCTTTATCGGTAAGCCTTTGTGTAATAAGTGTCCCTTGAGCTGCCTCATCCATAGTGCTTTTTAAGCGTACAGGGATATTGTACTTTTTAGCAGGCAAAATTGATAATGGATGTAAAATTTTGGCTCCAAAATAAGCTAGTTCGGCAGCTTCATCAAAACTTAACTCCTCAATTGGAAATGTATTTCTCACATACCTTGGATCATTATTATGCATGCCATCTATATCGGTCCATATTTGAACTTCATCAGCATTAATTGCGGCTCCAATTAATGACGCAGTATAGTCACTTCCTCCACGTTTTAGGTTATCAATTTCCCCATTAGCATTTTCGCAAATAAAACCTTGAGTAATATATAATTTTGTTTTATCACTTTTTTCTATTTCTACTTTAAGTCTTTCCTGGATCTTAGCAACATCAGGTTCTTCATCCTCATCAATATACATAAAGCTTAAAGCTGATAACAATACAGCATCAACTTCTATTTCTTCCAAATAGATTTGAAATAAATTAGTAGAAATAATTTCCCCTTGTGCCAAAATAATTTTTTCTGACACTGAAGAATATTTTTCCTTACTACATTTCTTGATTTCATCAAAGCATACCTCTACTATTGCTAATGCTTTTTGTTTTGATTTTTCATTCGTATATAACTCCTCAATAAAATTTAAGTATTTAGAATGGAGGCTTTCCAACTTGCCGTCAATACTTTCTTCATCATTAAGAAATTGTGTTATTTCAACCAAGGCATTGGTTGTGCCTGAAACCGCTGAAAGTACTACTATTTTCATCTTTTCATCTGCACATATTAATCTTGCCACTTTCTTCATTCTCTCTGGTGAGCCTACAGAAGTCCCTCCAAATTTTAGTACTTGCATAATATATATTATTAGTCGATAGTATCTATGGCTTTAGACCATAGATTGTTTAAAATTAATTTATTAGGAAATATTGGTTTTTTGATCACTTTAAAATCCTAACATTTTTATTGCTGTAAAAGCAGCTTCGTCACCTTTATTACCATGTTTACCGCCAGCTCGATCGAGGGCTTGGGACAAGTTATCAGTAGTTAACAAACCAAATATTACGGGTTTATTGTATTTCAGGTTCACATCCTTAATTCCTTGTGCTACAGCATCACATATAAAATCAAAATGGCGTGTTTCTCCTTGTATTACACAACCTAAGCAGATAACAGCATCAATTTCTTCTTGCTGAGCCAACCACTGACCTCCTAAAATCAACTCAAAACTACCAGGAACTTGTTTTTTGATAATATTTTCCTTTTTAGCTCCGTTCTCAATAAGTGTTTGCACAGCACCTGAATATAGAGCTTCAGTAATTTGGTCATTCCACTCCGAGACTACTATTCCAAATTTATTGGTAGCTATGTCCACCATGTTGGCATTACTTTGTTCGCTTAAATTTTTTAGATTTGTTGCCATGCTGTTTTAGTTCTTGATTATTTCTTTTTTAAAACAAAAAAAGGGATAAAGAAGCTTCTTTATCCCTTTCAATATATTTAATTGAATTTGTTAAGAAGCCTTTGCGCTTAATCTTGCCTTATGTTTCTTAGCATCATTAACTTCGCTAGCATCTGAAAAATCATTTACAATTTTTTCATAACACTTTAATGCTCCCTGTTTATCATTTAATTTTTCGTACGCCAATGCTGCTTTCATTAAATAGCCAGGCGAAAAATATTTATTTTCCTTATAACTAGCTGCCTTGTTATAATAAGATACAGCATTTTGGAAGTCATTCTGCTGCATATAGGCATCTCCTATAAGGGCATACGCTTTTGCTTGTACTAATATATCAGAAGAACTAAAATCTTCTAAATATAAAATTGAAGAAACATAATCTTCCTTTTTTAAAAAAGCTACTCCAGCATAAAAATTAGCTAAATTTGCAGCAGCTGTTCCTCTATAATCAGAAATAATATCTTTTAGCCCTAAATTGTTTCCATCTCCATCCAATGCTAAATCAAGGCTATCAGCCTCAAAATAATAAACTGCCTGAAACATCTCTGTTTGAGCCACTTTATTTTTGCCCTCTATATAGTAATTATATCCAAAATAGCCACCCACTACAATTAGCAATAGAGCTACAAAACCAAACGTTGCCGTTTTGTTCTTTTCCAAGAACTGCTCAAATTTGGTTATCTCCTCTGCTAATACCTCTGGGTTTTCTATTAAATCGTTACCTTGCCCTTGATTCTTATCTTTCTTAGCCATCTTTAAATTTTTAAAGGCGCAATATTAGTGATAATTGTATTAATATAAAAACAGGAACCTTTCAAAGTTGCTCGATGTGTTTATTTATATAAAATAAATAGATTAATCCATTATATAAGGATAATCTTCTTGAACATAAACATCTTTAAAAGCTTCTGCTGGATCAGGGTAATTTGACTCTTCAGCAAAAGTTACACTCTCTGCTACCTTTTCTTTTATTCTATCATTGATTGCTTCAATATCTGCTTCTGTGGCCATTTTATTTTTTAAAATGGTTGCTTTCACCTGCTCAATAGGATCTCTTTCTTTATATTCTTCTAACTCTTCTTTTGAACGATATTTTGCTGGATCCGACATTGAGTGTCCTTTATATCGGTAAGTCTTAAACTCTAATAGTGTTGGTCCATCTCCTTTTCTAGCACGTGCTCCAGCAACTTCCACTGCCTTATGCACTTCCTCAACTGACATTGCATCTACTGTTTGTGAAGGCATGTCATATGAGTCGCCCAATTTTGATAAATCTGTAACGTTTGATGTGCGCTTTACAGATGTTCCCATAGCATATCCATTATTCTCTATAACGAATATTACTGGTAGTTTCCATGTCATAGCTAAATTTAAAGCTTCATGAAATGCTCCCTGTCGAACTGCTCCATCCCCCATGTAACAAATGCATAGTTTTCCTGTTTTATTGTACTTTTCAGCAAATGCTATTCCTGCCCCAAGGGGTATCTGACCTCCAACAATACCATGCCCTCCAAAGAAATTATTTTCTCTATCAAACATGTGCATAGATCCTCCTTTACCTTTTGAAATACCCGTTTCCTTGCCGAATAACTCGGCCATAATTGCATTAGGATGAGACCCTAATGCAATAGCATGAGCGTGATCACGATATGAAGTAATGTACTTATCTCCTCTCTCTAAAGAAGAAACTGCTCCTGCTACACATGCTTCCTGACCTATGTATAAATGACAAAATCCACGAATCTTTTGCTGTCCATATAACTGCCCTGCTTTTTCCTCAAATTTTCTCATCATCTGCATGGTTTCATACCAGTTTAGGTATGTTTCTTTCGAGAATTTAGCCTTCGCAGTTGTTTTAGTTTTTACCTTTCCTTTTGTAGTCGTTGCCATAGTATTAATTTTGATAAAAATACGGACTGCGAAATTAATTAAAAAAACTTAATGAGGCTCAAAAAAATAAGTTTGTTTAATTTTAAAAATCATTCTTCTACTGAACTTTCTTTTTCGGATGGAATCAATTGCTTTATAGGAATAAATGGAAGTGGAAAAACTAATATCCTTGACGCTATACATTATTTATCTCTCACCAAAAGCTCACTAAATTCAGTCGATTCACAAAGTATAAAGCTTGGAGAAAGTTTTTTTTCCATAAAAGGAATTATTAATAATAGCTCTGAACACGAGATTTTATGTGCCTTACAAAACAAACAAAAAAAAGTTTTCAAGGTAGATAATAAGGAATATGAAAAACTGAGTGAGCATATTGGTAGATTTCCAGTGGTTTTAATCGCTCCAAATGACAATGATGTTATCCGTGATAGTAATGAAATTCGCAGAAAATTTTTTGATAGCATTATATCACAACTTGACAGCAAATATCTACTCCAACTTATTCGGTATAATCATTTTTTAAAACAACGAAACGCTTTGTTAAAGCAGTTTTCTCAAAACAAAAGCTTTGAGCAAGATTTACTTACCCCATATTCATTGGAAATAATAGAATTAAGTAAATCTATTTCTGAGTTTAGAAAAAAATTTATTGAAGGGTTTATACCTAACTTTATTAATCATTATCAAAATTTGTGTGAAGATCGGGAGCAAGTTAATATTCGTTATAAATCGCAGACTACAACTCCTGATTTTGATAAATTATTTCATGACAATACTGAAAAAGACCTCATTACTCAACGCACTAATGTGGGAATTCATAAAGACGAATATGACTTCCTGATAAATGAAAATACTTTAAAAAAATTTGGTTCTCAAGGACAACAAAAATCTTTTTTAATTGCGCTCAAACTAACACAGTTTGATATTATTACAAAGGCAAAAGGGTTTAAGCCAATACTATTATTAGATGACATTTTTGATAAGTTGGATGACTTACGTATTAAAAAATTAATAGAAATGGTAGCAAATAACAATTTTGGTCAACTTTTTATTACCGATGCCCGACCCGAACGAAGCAAGGAATTATTGAAAGACTTAAAAAAGAACACCCAGTTTTTTGAGGTGTTAGATGGGAAAATAATTTCAATAAAATAAAGGAAGGACTTATTAATTTCCAGTTTTTAGTAAGCATTATTCCAAAATACTAGCTATATCCTGCTTGCTCAATTTTTTCACAAAGCTTTCCTCAGTAGTAATGAGGTCAGTAGCTAGTTTTCTTTTTTGTTGTTGTAATGCCAATATTTTCTCTTCAACAGTGTTTTTAGCGATGAACTTATAGGTAAATACTGTATTTTTTTGTCCTATTCTATGTGCACGATCAACAGCTTGTGCCTCTACGGCTGGATTCCACCAAGGGTCTAAAATAAACACATAGTCTGCTTTGGTAAGGTTAAGCCCTAGTCCACCCGCCTTTAATGAAATAAGGAATACTTTCAATGAATCATCATTTTGAAAATTCTCTACTTGCTCCTTCCTATCCTTAGAAGAGCCATCCAAATAGGCATATTCTACTCCTTGCCTATCAAGTCTGGTTTGGAATAGTTTTAGGTGCTTCACAAACTGACTAAAGACTAGAATTTTATGTCCTTCATCAACGGCATTTTCAAGTCGAGTGAAAATATCTTCCATTTTACCTGAATCTCCATTATATTTTTCATCTACCATTTTAGGGTGATTGGCAATTTGTCTCAACTTGGTTAAGCCCTGCAACAATATCATTTGTGACTTGTTCAATCCTTTATTATCTATATGGTTCATTATCTCATTTCTGAAATACGACTTTACATCATCATATTCCTTTTCTTGCTCTTCACTCATGCTGCAATAATGCACATTCTCAACCTTTTCAGGCAGTTCAGTAGCAACTTGCGACTTATGCCTACGAAGAATAAATGGCTTTATAATGGAATATAATTTTTTGGTTTTATCGACATCATTCTTTTTTTCAATAGGTACTAAAAAGTGTTTCTTAAAATATGATTGACCACCTAATAATCCTTCATTAATAAATGTCATTTGCGACCATAAATCCATGGTACTATTTTCTAATGGTGTACCAGTTAAAATAAGTCTAGAATTGGATTTAAGTTGACGAACCGATCTGGCTATATTAGATGTTGGATTTTTAATTGCCTGAGATTCGTCCAGAATAATATAATTGAAATAGTACTCCTTTAATATATCTATATCAATACGAGTGATACCATAAGAAGTAATTACTAAATCATAGTTTTTGAAAAGTGTAGCATCTTTATTCCTATTAGTGCCAGTATAGCAATACACTTTTAATTTAGGGGTGAATTTTTTAGCTTCCATTTCCCAGTTATACACCAGCGAAGTAGGCATAATAAGTAAATTAGCACCCCCTTTCCCTTGTTCTTTCTGAGATTGTAAAAACGCTAAAGTTTGCACGGTTTTACCAAGCCCCATGTCATCGGCAAGACATCCTCCAAATTTGTATTGATTTAGAAAGTGCAACCAATTATATCCCGCTTTTTGGTAAGGACGCAGTTCTCCTTTAAAATGATCTGGTGTATCAACATCTTCAATCTCATCAAAATTTTGGAGGGTCTTTAATTTTCTGCTCATCGTTACTTTTGCAAGGCTACCCTCATTAAGATTTTGAACCATGGACAAATGATATTTCCTAAGTCTGGGGTTGCTATCTCCTTCATCCATAAAAGCAAACAATTCAGCATATTCAGAAAACCAACTTTCTGGAATTACAGCATACTCACCATTGGGCAACTTAAATTCATGTGTCCCTTTCAAGATATATTTTCTCAATATTTTAAAAGGAATTTCATATTCTCCGAACTTAATAACAGCATTTATATCAAACCAGTCTATATTTTCACTTACTTCCATGCTAATGGAAGAAACGCCAGTATAATAACGCTTACCATTGGTCGATTTTTGTATAAAAGAAATTCCTAATTTTTCGAAATTAAATCTATTCTGATTCATCCAGTCAAATGCTTCAGATTTAGGCAGAGCAACTTTTGAATGTTTAAACTCAAGCCCACTATCTCGAAACATCTGTATAAAATTTTTTTCTATTTCTAGTTTTCTTCTTACTCTGTGAAACACATAGTCGTCTTTGTTTCGCTCAACTGTGACACTTATGTTCGTTACTTGATCTACTTTAAATTTGAACTGTCCATACTGAAAAGCTAATGCAAAGACTATTTTTCCTTCATCTACTACTAAAGTTGAAGTGGGCTGATCAAACAATGAAGTGGGTGCAGTATTAGCTTGTAATTCCGAAAAACTTATCAAAGGTATGGGGTCATAACTTTCACTATTTATTTCAAAGCCTTTTGCATAGACATCGAACGAGGCTATTAGTGGGGCAACAAATTTATTAAAATAAGTTTCTTCAACATTTTTAGGTATTGCTATAAAGTTTTTATTTAAAAAAGGCTTGAGTTTATTTCCATCTACTTCTTTTTTAAAACTATAAAGTTTTCCGTCAAGCACCATCCATGCAGGTTTATTACAAATGATATATGCTCCTTTATATTGAAAATTAATTTTTTCTCCATTACACTTTATTGTGGGGAAGTAATGCGTATTTTCTTCATTTCTTCTAAAATGAAAAAGCACAGTTGCTTTTTCATTTTGTATATCAATTTCCCTCCATGTAGGTTCTCCATCATTACCCATTTCATAGAGTTTTTTACCACTAATAAGCTCAAGTACTTTCGCTCGCCTTCTCTCCAAATAGTTGTCAATCTCTTTTTGCAATAATTTATTACCCTTTTCTTTGTCATAAATCTTTAAAAAGAACTCTGATGTTTTAATCGCCTTTTTATAAAATTTCTTTACGACTACATCTTGCTGCATTGAGTCCATTATTGCTATTAGTTCATAATCATTTTTATCAAGCCCTGAAGAAAAATCATTAGCATTGGCAGCAGAAATATTTTGATGTTGAAACGTTAAATTTCCTTTAGCATCTTTTTGAACAACAAATGATTCAAATAAATATCCCAAATATTCGTGTTGGAATAGCGAATAGATAATCTGAAATGGCTGATTAGCTGAAATTTTCATTCTTTATCTTACAATCAAATCTTGTACTTATAATATAGTACTCTATTTTTTACTTTTATTAATTACTAACTAGTAACCAAAACATTGCGTTTTTTTATGACCACAGATTCGCAAAATACGGAATTTGAACTAAAGTTTATCCTAATTAAAAGGGATTTTTAAAGCAAATGTGCTTGGTTGTATCGAGTTGCAATAACAGCTGGTCTATAGGAAGCAGCAAAAGTAATTGCAATAATGCTCAGTGCGGTATAAACAAAATCGGCAAGTTGCATTTGTATGGGATAACTTGAAATTACAGTACTTTGAGTCCCCATGCCTACTAAACCATATTTTTGTTGAATTAAGCAAATAAATGCTCCTAAAATAGTTCCTAAAAACGCACCTCCTAAAGAAATGATCCCCCCTTCTGATAGAAATATCTTTTTTACAGCTTTATCAGATGCTCCCATGGCATACAATACAGCTATATCTTTTTTCTTATCCAAAGCTAACATAGAAAGAGAAAAGAAAATATTGATTGAGCCTACCGCCAATATGAATGAGAAAACTAGAAACACAAACAATTTTTCCAGATTAAGAAGTTTATATAATTCATCCTGCTGCTGGTGTCTATTTTGTATTAAAAAATCATCACCTAAAACTTCCTTCAATTTTCGTATAACATCAGTGGTAGCAATATCAGTAGAAGTTTTAATTTCTATTGCAGTGCGTTTATTTCCATAATTCAGTAAATCTTGAGCAAACTCTACAGGCACAATAATATAATTTTCATCATAGTTTTGTTCAATAGCAAAAATGCTTCCAGGCAAAATATTCAACTTACTATAAAGTTTACTGGGATCAACCGACCCAGATCTAGGATTTTTGATATAATACAACTGTAGTGCATGAAGATCGTCCTTGGTGGAAAATGACAAAGCATACTGAATTCCCCTACCAACTATTGCATAGTTTATACCATCTTGTTTTAGCTTCAATTCTCCCTCTACAATATTGTTGTCAATTCTTTTTTGATCTATAAAGTTCTCATTTACCCCTTTAATCGTAACTACTTTATCAGCATTTCTATATTTAACATAAGCATAATCTTCTATCACATCTGTAATTATTTCCACGCCATTTACGGATGAAATTTTCTGCTCCATTTGGTTGTCGTATTCAAATGACTTCCCTTTTACAGCTTCAATTTTTATTTCGGGATCGAAAGTTGAATAGAGCGAATACAACAATCCTTCAAGACCATTAAAGACTGACAATACTACAACTAAGGCTGCTGTGCATATAGAAACCCCTATCATAGAAATAATAGATATTATGCTAATGAAATTTCTCTTCCTTTTAGAAAAAAAATATCGCTTAGCTATGAAAATAGGGAAATTCAATATTAGAAAAATTTATTAATTTTTATCATCCTCACCCATAGCAGGTGGGATATTAAGCTGTTCGATAATTTTATCCATCCGCTCTGCATTTTCTTGAACATTATCAACAAAGAATTTTAAATCTGGTACAATTCTTACTTGTTTGCCAATTTTATTCCCCAACTCTTTTCTTATTTCACTCTTTCTATTATTAATCTGATCAATCAGAGCTTCCTTATCTTTTACTAGCATCATGCTTATATTAACAAAAGCGATACTCAAGTCTGGTGTTACTTGAACATCAGCAATAGTAACAAACTCACCCCCTAAAACCCCACGTGTATCACGTTGAAAAATTTCACCTAAATCTTTTAACAATAATTTAGCTACTTTTTGTTGCCGTTTACTTTCGTTCATAATACAAATATCAATTTCTATGATCATAATGCCAATCAATTGCAGTAAAGTTTCATTCTATTTTCCTTTTTCCTTTTTAATGGTTTACTTACGCATACATACTATTGTTTTACAAACCCAACATTTCAAAAGTTTTGCTTAGCTTTTTTAGAATTAACGACCCCTCACGAATTATTATTCTCTTCGTCCTATTATTGCTTGTGAGGTTGCCTTTTTATTTTCAAGGATTAACACTCACATTACCCGAACTAAATCATTTTCTGGTAGGTGAAAGTTTATCTAATGGAGCTAATTTATATGTTTCTTTATGGGAAGATATTTCTCCACTATCTGCCTGGTTTTATATGTTTTTGTACTTCATTTTCGGAAAATCAATTTGGATTTATCACGTTCTGGGTTTTATACTTGTTTTTTTCCAAAGTGTTTTATTTAATTCAATTACATATAGAAACAGGTTGTATCATGAAAATACTTATGTGCCAGCATTAATATATGGTTTACTTATGTCATTATCATCAGAGATGTATTCATTATCACCTATATTGATGAGTAGTACATTTATTCTTTTGGCAATGAATAACATTTTCAGGCAAGTAGAATTTAGAATAAAAGCAGATGAGCCTATTTTAAATATTGGTGTTTACCTTGGCGTTGCTGCTTTGTTTTATCTTCCTTCAGCCATATTCGGATTTATAGCATTAATTATTCTTGCTTTTTTTTCCAGTACTATAGGTCGAAGGTATTTATTGGTTTTTTATGGCTTTGCATTACCTATTTTTTTGTTGATAACCTATTTGTACTTTAATGATGGTATCAATACTGTTTGGAATATTTTCTCTACTAAAGTCATTGATTCTAATGAGCTTGAAAATATTAATTATCAATCAGTACTTTATATTCTTGCCATTCCATTGGTTTTCTTTATTATTTCATTTTTTAGAGTTTTCAAACGTAATCGATTTTCAAACTATCAAATGAGATTAATTCAACTAGTAATATTTTGGCTTTTATTGTCATTAACGTTGCTGTTTTGGACAGAAAAATTAATTACATCATTCATTCTTTTTATACCCTCTTTCGCTATTATTATCACACATTATTTTTTACTATCAAAAAAAACATTTAGATCAGAACTTTTATTTATGTTTTTTTTCGGTGGTATAATTTTTCTCAATACATCTATGGTTTTTAATTGGTTCGATATTGAAAAATTTATTGATCAAAAACACAATTTAGTTTTGTCGACCCCTTACGATAAATATGTGAAAGATAAAAAAATAGTTGTGTTAGGTGATAATATACATATCTATCAAAATGCTTCTTTAGCTACTCCGTTTTTAGATTGGCAACTCTCATCTGAAACAGTTAAACAGCCAGATTATTACAGAAAAGCCAATGCCATACATAATGGTTTTATAAATGACCCACCTGAAATAATTGTTGATTTGGAAAATTTAATGCCAAACTTGCAGTATAGGATAAAGTTTCTAAATAATAACTACACAAAAGTAGCCGAAAATATATATTCAAAAAAAAACGATCAATAAATAACTTCATTGATCGTTTTTAGTTAATAGAGTATGAAGCTCTATTTCATTAGCATTATTCTTTCTACAACACTGATATTATTCGTTTCTAACTTGTAATAATATGTTCCATTTGGCCAAGTGGAAGTATCAATATCTATAATCTGTGATTTTTGAGAACCGCTTATTTGTTTTTGATAAATTATATTACCTGTATTACTCATAATCATAAATAAGCCAGACTCATCTGTATTTAGGCTAATCGTTAATGATTCTGAAAAAGGATTTGGGTAAGCACTAGCAAGCATTTCGGTATTGTTAATGTCTGTCTCAACATAGAGTGTGTCATAAGTCACGCATAAACCCGCCTTATAAGAAACTTCTAAATCCCAATTATCGATTATTGATTCACACGGGGCATCAGTAGTGCAAAGAGTAAAGTTTATGGTAAATTTGTCTGCAAGATCACCATTACCGAACCCATTAATATCATCAATTTTTACTCCCCATAAACCTGTTGTTGGATCTTTACCTATTACGTTTTTCCAATTTCCAGAGTTAGATACAGAAGAAATTGTTCCACAAGGAATATCCATTGTATAATGCGAAAGACCATGCTTGGCATCACCATCATAATTAACAGTTACTTCATATGTATAACAATTATTTTCAGCATTCAATAGGATAATATCACTGGAATATCCATTTCCGCATTCTATTTCTTCTGAACCACTACCTGAGTTTTCATCTCCCGATGTAGTGTCTCCCGAACCAGTGTTATCTCCTGAACCATCAACATTTACACAGGACTGTAAATCAATGTTACAAGAAGTTACACATCCATCTTTTTCTATTGTTAGAGTAAAAGTTGCAGTACTTCCTTCATTTCCTGCTGAATAGTTTATTTGTGTGGTTTCTCCACCTGACAAAATTAACCAAGAACCATCCGAAGACTCAACTTTCCAACTATAACTATCTGCATCTGTCATTAAAGTATTTAATATATTACCCGTGGTATTACAAGTAATTGTATCCATTGGCGTTTCAATTAAACAAGATATACTATTTGGAGTAGCTTCAATTGTAAATGATTGCTCCCAAGTACATCCATTAGCATCTGTAACAACTACTGAATAACTACCGTTATTTAAGCTATCCAAATCTTCAGAAGTTTCACCATTGCTCCAATTATAATCATAGGGAGAAGTACCTCCTAACATCGATAAATCAATTTGATAACTTCCTTCGACTCCACATCCCCAGCTATTTGTTATAAATGTTCCATTTAATTCTTGAGGTTCAACTATATAATAACTATAATTTGTAGAACAACCTGAGGCATCAGTAATGGTTACTGAGTATACTCCCGAACTCAAATTATAAATTCCGCTTTCTGTAGCCCCATTTGACCATTCAAAGGAATATGGCTCTTGCCCTGACATTGGGGTTACAACTATAGAGCCATTATTACCTCCATAGCATGAAGGTTGCTCAGTTGTAGCAGAAACATTAATTTTCTCATTAGCAACATAAAAACTTAATGATTGGGTACACCCATTACTATCTAGAACCTCAACAGAATACATGCCCTTTGATAAACCCTCAATATCTTCTGTAATTTCACCTGTACTCCACAAATAACTATACGGAGCAGTTCCCCCAGAAACTACTAAATCAACAGCTCCGCTATTATCATCGTTACACCCTGTTTTAGTAACTTCCCCAGACAAATACAATGTGTTAATTACGTTAATATTAAATGATTTTATTGATTCACAACCATTCGCATCCTTAACATTTACAGTATATGTTCCTGATTCAATATCTATTAAATCTTCGCTGGTCGACCCGTTCGACCATAAAAAGCTATAAGGAGATGTTCCTCCAGTAATAGAGATATCTATTGCCCCATCAATCCCTGAACATGATGCATTAGTGACATCTCCAATTACAAATATTGAGGACTGATTAGTTATTGTAATAACAGATTCTGTTGAGCAATTTAAGCTGTCTGTTACTGTTACCAAATAATTTCCTGAACTTACAGCGTTAATATCTTGTGTAGTAGCACCATTCGACCATAAATATGAATAACCTCCTGTACCACCAGATACTGTGATATCAACAGAACCATTTTGCTGTCCATTACATGTAGCATGGACTATGGAAGAAGATATGACAATTTTTGATGGTTGTTCAAGAATAGTTTCTAGCATCAATTCTTGTTGGTTAGCATCTGTAATAGTTACAGAATAATTTCCTGCTGATAATGTAGATAAATTTTGTGTATTCATACCATTTGACCACTGGAATGAAAAAGGCGCAACACCTTCTGTAATTGCTACTTCAATAGCACCATCATTCGACTCAAAACAAGATAAATCGGTTTTTATTAGAGTAGCTTCTAATTTATTACATTGTGCATTTAGTGAATCATAAAATACACATGTTCCAGTCTTATAGGCAACCTCTGGAGCCCAACAATTTAAAGATGCATTGCAAATACTATCAGTACTGCAAATAGTAAAAGCAACTATAAATGATGAAATACCTCTAGGTTTTCCAAAGTTTGAAATATTATCAATTTTGAAACCCTGCAGATCAGTTGTAGGGTCAATTAAGTTAATTTCTTGTTTCCAATTTTCTGAATTAGAAACTTTAGTTATTGTGGCACATTCTGGTACGGCCACAGTATAATGAGATAATGCTGATTCACAATTTCCTGAATAGGTGATTTTTAACTGATATGATGAACAACCTTCATCATTGGTCTCAAAATTTACTATTTCAGTTTGAAAGCAGTTATTGGAACAATCCTTTTTGTTCTGTGCTATAGTACTAGTTATTATAGTTAACCAAAAGAACAGGAAAAGTGATTGAGTTAAGTACGTTTTCATCATTGTCTAAAAATTAATTCTGCTTAGACATGATTTAACGATCCTTAAAAGTAGATGGATGATAGGAATAGGTGAACCACCTCATAAAACGATGAAATGGAAGTATAGAACGTTGAGTTATAGAAGTGTTTTAAGACATTACATCATCGAACTAATCATTAATTAACAGGTAATTTTCTCTACCCTTCTTTCATGACGCCCACCTTCAAATTCGGTAGTTAGGAATGTATCCACTATTGATTGTGCTTCCTCGTAAGAAATAAAACGCGCTGGTAAGCATACAACATTAGCATTATTGTGTTGTCTTGAAAGTGCTGCTAATTCTTCTTTCCAACAAAGTGCTGCCCGAATGCCATCATGCTTGTTGGCCGTCATAGAGACACCTTGCCCACTTCCACAAATTAACACGCCAAAGTCGTATTCAGAAGTATGAACAGCAGTAGACACTGGGTGGGCAAAATCAGGGTAATCAACAGAATCTTCAGTAAATGGTCCAAAATCCTTTACCTTATAGCTTTTTGATTGTAAGTACTCCACTAATTTTGGTTTATACTCTATTGAAGCATGATCACCACCTATCGCTATTTTCATAATTTTATATTTGTTCTTTTTCTGCTTTTAGTTTTTTTCGCTCAACCGAAGCTGATATTAATATACTAAATTGATATAGCCCGAACAAAGGAAAGGCAATTAATATTTGGCTTAAAGGATCTGGTGGAGTAAGCATTGCACCAAGAAAAAGAATTACTATTATCGCATGTCTACGATAATTCTTCATCAGTTTTGGTGTAACAATTCCTACTTTTGAAAGGAAATACACCACCATTGGCAGTTGAAATAATATACCACTACCCATTACTAAAGTAGTTACCGTGGTAACATAAGAAGTGATATCAAATTCATTTACTACCAACTCACTTACCTGATAATTGGCAAGGAAATTTACTGCAAGAGGAGTCATTATATAGTATCCGAACAACACGCCAATAGTAAATAGCAGGGTAACAAAAAATACTGCCCCACGTGATACTTTTCTTTCAGTAGAATGAAGCCCAGGACCTACAAATCTCCAAATTTCCCAGAAGATATAAGGAAACGCAACTATAAACCCAAGAATGAAAGATGAAATAAGGTGCATGGTAAACTGACCAGTCATGTTCCTGCTCTGAATTAAAAAAGGAATACTGTCTATACACAAAGCATCCGAATTAATTAGGTTTCCAGCTTTACAAAGTATTTTAAAAGTCCAAAAATCAGGTTTTGATGGGCCAAAAATAAGTACGTCAAAAACAAATGATTTAGACGAAAAAGCTGCAATGGCCAATACTACAATAGCAACAAGTGAACGTATGATATGCCATCTTAATTCCTCAAGATGATCAAGGAACGACATGTGCTTTTCTTCTTCGTTATTGATTTCTAATTTTTCCATTATTTATACAAAGGGAAATTTTTTATCCATTCGTTAATTTTAGATTTTACCTCGGCTATATTATTTTCATTATCATGATGCATTAGTGCTTCATCAATCAAATCTACAATCTTTTTCATATCCTCCTCTTTCATTCCCCTTGTAGTAACAGCTGCTGTTCCCACTCTCATGCCAGAAGTAACAAATGGTGATTCTGTATCGAAAGGCACCATATTTTTGTTTATAGTAATATCTGCTTTTACTAAGGTGTTTTCTGCTAACTTTCCTGTTAAACCTTTTGAGCGAAGATCAATTAACATCATATGATTGTCTGTTCCACCCGAAATAACTTTATATCCTTTATCTACAAATGCCTGTGCCATTACTTGAGCGTTTTTAGACAGTTGCACAACATAATCGAGGTATTCATCACTTAGTGCTTCACCGAAAGCAATAGCTTTTGCAGCTATTACATGCTCTAATGGTCCCCCTTGTGTACCAGGAAAAACTCCAGAATCTAAAATAGAAGAAATCTTTCTCAACTCTCCTTTAGGTGTTTTTAATCCAAATGGATTATCAAAATTTTCACCCACCATAATCATACCTCCACGAGGTCCACGCAATGTTTTGTGTGTAGTTGTGGTTACTATATGGCAGAATTCCAAAGGATCGTTCAACAAACCCTTTGCTATCAGCCCTGAAGGGTGAGAAATATCAGCAAGAAGTAAGGCACCTACCTCATCTGCAGCTTTGCGCATCTTTTCATAATCCCATTCACGACTATAAGCTGAAGCACCTGCAACAATCAATTTTGGCTTTTCCTTTTTTGCAATTTCAATTACTCTATCAAAGTCAATAGTTCCAGTTTCCTCTTCCACACCATAAAAAGATGGCTCGTAGAGTTTCCCAGAAAAATTAACCGATGACCCATGTGTTAAATGTCCTCCATGAGAGAGATCAAATCCTAAAATTTTATCTCCTGGATTTAAAACTGCCAACATTACTGCAGCATTGGCCTGTGCCCCTGAGTGCGGCTGTACATTAGCCCAAGTCGCACCAAAAAGTTCTTTAGCTCTATCAATAGCTAATTGCTCCACTTCATCCACCACTTCACAACCTCCATAATATCTTCTTCGGGGCAGTCCTTCAGCGTACTTATTAGTAAGTACAGTACCCATGGCTTCCATAACTTGTTTGGAAACAAAGTTCTCAGAAGCGATAAGCTCAATGCCCGATTCCTGCCGGTGCTGTTCTTTATCAATTAAATCAAAGATTTGTTGGTCGCGTTTCATGATGTATTTGTTAGGAATAAACTAATAAACGGCAAAAGTACACTTTGCATACAAGATTACCAATAGTCAAATGAAAGTGTTTTTAGATAAAAAATATACACACCGTTCTAAGCAATTAAAATAGAACTTGAATTAACAACTTTTTATTCAGTTCTTAATACGTTGTATCATGCATTTCACAAGAATGTTTGTTACTTTAGATTACTTAAAATAATTAAACCATAACTCCGATGAAAAAACTACTCATCATTTTACTTAGTATTATAGTCTTATTAGTTATAAGTGCTATTGTTATTCCTATTATTTTTAAAGACGATATTAAATCCGCTATTGATAAAGAAATAGAAGCATCAGTTAATGCTGATATTGTTTTTGATGTGGATAATCTTAATGTTTCATTATTTAGTAATTTTCCAAGTATCACCGTATCCATGAATGATTTTGGCGTAATTAACAGGGCTCCATTTCAAGGTCATATATTATTTGCTGCAGAAAGCTTTGAGGTAGAAATAAACTTAATGAGTGTAATTAATGGAGAGATGCGATTAAAAGGGATTTTTCTCAATAAGCCAGATATTCATGTAATAGTATTAAAAGACGGGTCATCTAATTATGATATAGCTATTACCTCAGAGGAAATTGAGGAAGAAATTGAAGACACCGAAGAAACTTCATCAGAATTTTCTTTTGCCATTGATCATTGGGCAATCAATAATGCTCATATTATATACGATGATCGAACTTTACCATTTTTATTAGAACTAAAAGATTTTACACATACTGGTGGGGGTGACTTTTCACAAGAACTATTCGATTTAACTACTAACACTACTATTGCTAGTATGAATGTGGCTTATGACGGTATAGAATATATTTCTGACAAGCAATTGGGTGTTGATTTAATTCTTGAAATAAGCGATGATTTTTCTAAATACACTTTTAAAGATAACCTGATAAGGCTAAATGACTTTGGGTTTGCATTTGATGGTTATGTAGCACTACTTGAAGAAGATATTGACACTGATATTACATTTTCTTCCAACGATAATAGTTTTAAAAGCATCCTTTCTCTTGTTCCAGGTGTTTTTATGGAGGGTTTTGAAGCCATTGAAACAATTGGTTCCTTTTCATTTGGGGGAATGGCAAAGGGAACTTATAATGACACACGTGTACCAGCATTTAATCTCAATATGGAAATTAAAGATGCCATGTTTAAGTATCCTGATTTACCTACGGCTGTTACTGATATCAATGTGAAAACTGTTATTAATAATGAAGATGGTAATATTGACAATACTACGGTAGATGTAAGTACTTTTCATGTTAACATGGGGGGTAATCCGTTTGACGCAGCTTTAAAAGTGAGCGAACTAGATAATGTAAAATGGGATTTGAAGGTAAACGGAAATATTGATCTAAATACAGTTAGCACAATGGTGCCTATGGAAGGTACTACTTTAGCTGGGGCTATAGATATGAACATGCAAACGAAAGGACAACTCTCAGCTTTAGAGGCTGAGCAGTATGATCAACTTCCCACAAGTGGTAAAATGAATATAGATGGTTTTGAATATACTGATGAAACATTAGAGTATGATGTGACCATAAATAAAGCGGATGCAAACTTCGACCCACGACAAATAGAATTATCAACGTTTGATGCTAAAATTGGTGATAGCGATATGCAAATGAATGGATTGATAACCAATTACATTGGCTATGTGCTTGATGATAAACAAGTGTTAGTAGGAAAAGTGAATTTCACATCTACTATGCTTGATCTGGATGAATTAGCTGGAGAGGAGGAAACAATAACTGAGGAAGAAACTGTTGAAGAAGACACTACCACACTTTCAGTTATACCAATTCCTAAAAATATTGACTTTATACTGAACTCAAACATTAATACAGTTATAGTATCAGATATGAAACTGGAAAATGCTACTGGTGATATAATCGTGAAAGATGGAATCGCCAATTTATCAAATTTAACATTTAACACTTTGGGTGGTGAATTTGTAGTGAATGGAGCGTACAATACACAAGACATCACAAAGCCTTCTTACGACTTCAAATTAGGAATAAAGGATATTTCAATAAGTGAGTCATACAAAACATTTACTACTGTGCAAAAATTTGCTCCCATTGCAGAAAATGTAGTTGGTGATCTATCCACAGAAATGGGAATTAGTGGATTATTACAACAAGATATGATGCCTGACCTAAACACTGTGGCTGCCGAAGGGTTATTGAACATTGCAAAGGCAGCATTAAAAGGTTCTAGTCTTACTTCTGGATTGGCAAATGTTACCAAACTAAAAAGTGACAATGACGAAATCACTATGAAAGACGTACTTATGAATTTCACGATTGAAAATGGCAAATTAAACGTGCAGCCTTTCGACATTGGTGTTGGTAATTACAGTGCAAATGTATCGGGTACTTCAACCTTGGCAGGTAATTTAGATTACAGTATGAAAATGAATATCCCTGCTGGTGCAGTTGGCACACAAGTAAATAGCTTACTAAGTCAATACGGTGCAGGAGATGGTAGCTCTTCCACCATTACACTGCCTATAAAAATCGGAGGAACTATTGATGACCCAAAATACTCATTAGGTGCAGGTGAAAAGCCCAAAGTTACCGATATGGCAAAAACTGCTATAACACAAACTACTGGTGTAGATATCGATGCAGAAAAAGAAAAGCAACGAGAAAAAATTATGAGCGATGCGAAAAATCAAGCTGATAAAATAAAAGCTACTGCCAAAATACAAGCTGACAAAGTAAAAAAAGAGGGCTATGCACAAGCTGATAAATTGGTAATTCAAGCAGGAAGTAATATTATTAAAAAGAAAATAGCACAAGAGGCAGCTAAAAAAATGAAGGCTGAAACAGATAAACAAGTAAACAAGCTATTGCAAGAAGCTAACCAACAAGCTGATGAAATCATGAAAGCTGCAGAAGCTCAAGCTGCTAAAATTTAAAGTGAAGAAAAGCTCAGCTATGCTTAATAGCATAGCTGAGCTTTATTAATAATGATGATGTTTTATTTTTTCGGCATATCATAAATAGCAACCGCAATTTTAGAATCAGCAGTACCATAGTAAAGAAACCACTTCTCTTTGAAGTAAACTAAACCCTCTACAAAACAAACTTCATTTACTTCTCCTATTTTTTCATATTCTTTATCTGGATGAATGAAAAAGTTTTCTGTTCGATCAATAAGTTTGAATGGTGCATTTTTATCAAATAATGCTTGCCCAGCTGCATAGGTAAATTTTGGAAGATTTGGGTCATTAAAATTTGCAGCATTACTACTATTATAAATAAATAATATTCCTTCATCCTTAACAAGCGCATAGGGTCCTGGCTCTACTAATCTGCTATCAAAATACCCCATTCTAGGGTTCAATACTGAAATCATTTTTCCAGACTCTTCATTCTCTGCAACTTCCCATTGTATAAGATCATCGGAAGAAGCCATAAAGATATTGGTGTCACCAAAATACATCCAATACTTACCATTGATTCGTTTAGCTACAATTTTGTTTCCTTGTAACTCGCTTACTATAGCTCCCGCTTTAGACCAGTTGTCTTTGTATTTCTCTTCTTTCATCACCAATCCATGTTTGACCCAACTCTTTAAATCCTTTGAAGAGGCTATACTTAATCGTGCCGTTTTTCCATCGTACGATGTGTAGGTCATAATATAATCTCCTTCCTCACTTTCCACTATCCTAGGATCTTCCACACCATCGAAGTAACATGAGATACAGTCTTCTGAATTTGTTTCTTCAGCTAATTCCTTCTTATAGTTCCATTCATATATTTTCATAGAATCCATATCGGGATAAAATATAGGTGCGGACATTTTTTCAAAATGAAGTCCATCATCACTAACAGCCATACCAATTCGAGAAGTACCTTTTAAATCCTGTGCCCTATACAACATATACACTTTCCCATCTCTTACTAAAGCCGTAGGATTTAGCACGTTTCTTTCCTCCCATTTTATGGTGTCTTTTGTTATAGGATCCATAAATTGTAAAGTAGAAGATGGAGTTAAAATAGGATTAATACTATCCACTTTTTCGAAATGTGGGAATGCCCAATTTTCTTTTACTGTACTTTGGGAGGATAATTCTTTCTTCGAAGCTTCTTGATTGCAACCTAGAATCAGTATGATTGAAAAGAATAATGTAAATAGTTTCATTTGCTTGATTTTTAATTAATTTAATAAAATTCTAAGTCTTGTTTTCATATCTATGGTAATGAAAGTAATGTATTTTAATAATTATAGAAAGAAAATCTTCACTCTATGTATTATGAAGACAAGTAAATTCTATAATTCTACTACATACACTACTATTGATCAGTTAGTTTATTTCACTTACTAGAAAAACTAAAGAAATAAGTTTTCCAGAAGGGT
>JAOUKH010000030.1 GCA_029882685.1 Cyclobacteriaceae bacterium | reverse complement strand
TAATGGTAAGTACGTCTGCAAATGATTGAAGTGGATGGCGTATAGCACTCTCTAATGAGATAATAGGAACACTTGCGTGTTCCATAAACTTTGTTAGTATTTTTTCATTGTAATCTTCCTGTTTATCATTCAATTCGGCAAATGTCCTTATACCAATAATGTCGCAATATTGTGAGATTACTCCAGCAGCTTCTTTAATATGCTCTTGAGTACCTTGATCCATTACCGTTCCGTCTTCCAGTTCTATGCTCCACCCATCGCTGTTCAGGTTCATCACCATCACGTTCATCCCTAAGTTCATGGCTGCTTTTTGTGTACTCATCCTTGTTCTTAAACTTGGATTAAAAAACAGCATTCCTAGTGTTTTATTCTCTCCATATTTTTTATACCCAAAAGGAGATTTTTTGATTTGTTGAGACAGAGCAATCAACTGATTGATGTCATCAACATCATTAAATGAGGTAAAATTTTTCATGATAGAATTTCTTTTAGTGCTAATAAAAACGGATCGAACTGCTCTTTTGTAATGCACAAGGGCGGCAATATTCGAAGTAAATTAGGATTAGAGGAAGCCCCTGTAAAAATATGGTACTCATGTAGAAGTTGGGCTCTAATTTCCTTTATTGTGAAATCAAATTCTACACCTAACATTAACCCTTTTCCCTTTATTGCTTTGATTTTGGGAATAGACCTTAATTCTTGAATAAGGTATTCGCTTACTTGAAGTACATTCTCCATGAGCTTCTCATCTTCGAGAGTGTCTAATACTGAAATGCCAGCGGCACATGCCAAGTGATTCCCTCCAAACGTTGTTCCTAGCATACCATAGGCTGCTTTTATACTTGGGTGGATTAACACCCCTCCAATAGGGAAGCCATTACCCATTCCTTTTGCTGTGGTGATAATATCGGGTTCTATATTAGCATATTGATAAGCGAAAAATTTACCTGTACGTCCATATCCACTTTGGATTTCATCTAATATGAGAATAGCATCATGTTCTTTACATTTTTGAGATAAAAAAGAAAGGTACTGTTCTGTAGGTGCATCAAGTCCTCCAACTCCTTGTATTCCTTCTATTATCACTGCGCATACATCTCCTTTTTTTAGTTCAGCTTCAATTGTTGCCTTATCTTCTAAATCAACAAACGTAACGCTTTTTTGCTTATTGAGTGGAGCGTGTATTTTTGGATTATCCGTTGCAGCAACTGCTGCTGAAGTTCTTCCATGAAAAGAATTTTTGAAGGCGATTACTCTTGATTTATTGGTAACAAATGAAGCTACTTTTAAAGCATTTTCATTGGCTTCTGCACCTGAGTTTACTAAAAACAAATTATAATCTTCACATCCAGATAGTTCCCCAAGTTTGGTTGCCAATTCTTTTTGAAGTGGGTTCTGTATAGCATTAGAGTAAAATCCCAAATTAGCAACTTGTTCTTGTATTTTTTCGACATAGTATGGGTGCGAGTGACCAATGGAAATTACGGCATGCCCTCCGTAAAGGTCAAGATATTCTACATTCTGATCATCATAAACATGAATACCTTTTCCTTTGACAGGGGTAATATTATATAATGGATAAACATCAAATAAATTCATAGGTTAGTCTTTAGAGATTTCACTAATTTTTTCAAACGAGGTAACCAACCCCCGAATTAGGGAGGAGCTTAATCCTTGATGCTCCATTTCGTTTAAGCCTTCGATGGTACAACCACGAGGTGTAGTCACCCGATCAATTTCTTGCTCAGGATGCTGACCAGATTCTACTAAAAGACTAGCTGCACCCAAACACGTTTGCATCGACATTTCTAGCGCTTCTTTTGATTCAAACCCCAACTGAATAGCACCTTGTGTGGTAGCACGTATCAGACGCATCCAGAAAGCAATACCACTAGCACAAATCACTGTTGCAGCTTGCATTTGTTCTTCAGGAATTTCTATAGAAGTCCCTAATTGTTGGAATATCGAAAAAGCTACATCTATCCGTTTTTTTCCTTTTTCATTGGCACATAAACACGTCATTGATTTGCCTACTGAAATAGCAGTGTTCGGCATCGTACGTATGATGTGTTGTTCTTTACCAATAATCTCCTCTATTTCTTTTATCTTAAACCCTGTAATGGTAGAAATGATTACATGATTTTCGGTGAGCAAATCTTTTACTTCGGTCAATACTCCTCGAATATGCCTCGGCTGTACAGCAAAAATAAGGACATCTGCATTTTCTACAGCCTCTCTGTTGTCAGAGGTTATCTCAACATATTCATACTGTTTGTAGCTTTCTAATGCACTGCTATTTCTTTTAGTGAGATAGAGTGATTTTGCAGTATGGGTAGAAATAAGCCCCTTTGCAATGGCTAGACCTAAATTTCCTGCACCTATGATCGCTATTTTCATTCGTTTGTGTATTTTAGTTAAAAAGCAACTCCTTTAAATTGCAACCCTGTGGTTTCATCCAAATCATGCATCAAATTCATGTTTTGAATGGCCTGCCCTGCTGCTCCTTTTATAAGGTTGTCGATAATGGAAGTTATCAATACTTTATCCTCAATTTTTTGAACTTGAATAATACAATTATTGGTGTTTACGACTTGTTTTAAATTGATCGCACTTTTGCTGATAAAAGTAAAAGGAGCATCTGCGTAATATTCTTCGTATAGCGCAATCAATTCTTCTTCGCTTAAGTCACTTTTAGTATACATACTGGCAAAAATTCCTCGGGTAAAGTCACCTCGTACAGGCAGGAAATTCAATTGCCCGTCATATTCCTCTTGCAATGACGACACACTTTCATGTATTTCCCCCAAATGCTGATGGTTAAATGCTTTGTAGATAGAGATATTGTTATTTCTCCAACTAAAATGGGTAGTTGGACTTAACGATTGTCCTGCTCCAGTAGATCCTGTTATAGCATTGATATGCACATCATCATACAATAATTTTTTATCTGCTAAAGGTAGTAGCCCTAGCTGAATTGCAGTGGCAAAACAACCAGGGTTGGCAATGTTTGAAGCCTTTTTTATTTTCTCTTTATTTAATTCTACAAGACCATATATGAAGTTTTTATCTTCAAAAACAGCGTCATTATTCAACCTGAAATCATTACTTAAATCAATTATTTTGGTGGCTTTAGAGAATGTATTTTCATTCAAAAATTTCGTTGAATTTCCATGTCCTAAACAGAGAAATACCACATCAACATTCGGATTGATTTTATTAGAAAATGTTAGATCAGGATGAGTCACCAAATCCTGATGTGTGTCCATTACTTTTTGCCCATGTTGAGACTGGCTATACAAAAAATCAATCGTTACATTTGGATGATGTACAAGGCTACGAATCAATTCCCCTGCTACGTACCCCGCACTACCAATTATTCCTACTTGTATCATAATTCGGTATTTACATGTTTAAAAATCTGCATTGAATTGGCAAGTATTTTTGTAAACCCTTTTACATCATCTCCACTCCAATTTTTATTAACCTCGCCATATTCCCCAAAATCAGAGGTCATTAAATCATGTTTGGACTTTATTCCTTGTATCACAAAACGATAGGGATGTAATTCTACATATACAGAACCTGAAACATTGGCTTGAGAATCTTCTAAAAAAGTTTCTATATTTCTCATTACAGGCTCGAAATACTGAGATTCATGAATAAACATGCCATACCAACTTCCTAATTGCTCTTTCCAGTGCAATTGCCATTTGGATAGTGTATGTTTTTCTAATGTATGGTGTGCCTTAATAATAATACTAGCCGCAGCAGCTTCAAATCCCACTCTACCTTTTATACCTATAATAGTATCGCCAACATGCACATCTCTTCCAATTGCATATTTATTGGCAATATTTTCTAAAGTTTGAATAGCGGTCACAGGATTCATTTTCTTGTCATCTATCCCACAAATTTCTCCTTTATCAAATTCAATTTTTATAGTTGTAGTTTCTGTTTCTACTAACTGACTTGGATATGCTTCTTCAGGTAATGTTTGATGTGAAGTTAATGTTTCTGCTCCACCTACACTTGTGCCCCAAAGACCTTTGTTTATAGAGTATTGTGCTTTTTGCCAATCTATATTTACTCCATGTTCTGCTAAGTATTCAATCTCTTCTTTTCGTGATAATTGCTGATCTCGAATAGGGGTGATGATTTCAATTTCAGGAGCGATGAGTTGAAATATTAAATCGAATCTAATTTGATCGTTTCCTGCCCCAGTACTGCCATGGGCAATGTAGTTCGCATTAATCTCTTTGGCATAATTGGCCAAAGCAATGGCTTGATAGATGCGTTCTGCACTTACCGATAATGGATAAGTATTGTTTTTTAAGACATTTCCAAATATCAAATATTTTATAATATGATTATAATATGCTTCCGTTTGTTCCAAAGCTATGTGATTAATTACACCTAATGAAATAGCTTTTTCTTCGATTTCTTTCAATTCATCTTTAGAAAAACCTCCAGTATTTACTATTGCAGAATAAATCTCTAAATGTTTTTCGTGCTTTAAATATTTCACACAATAGGAAGTGTCTAAGCCACCACTAAATGCCAATACTACTTTATTATTTTTCATTATTTATTATTTTATTAAGCTTTGGGTATTGCTTTGCTTTTTTTTGGATTTTAATTTTTCGCAATGTGATAAAGCGAGTAAATTTCTCCCACATTTTTTTTTCATTTTGTTTGATGTTTTTTTCTGGAACATTACTTAAGTCACAGATCATCCCCGTACAAATACACATGGTTTTGTTAGTTCGTTTGAGAATGTCATAATTGGTGCAACTCATACAGCCTTTCCAGAAATTTTCATCTTTGGTTAATTCCGAAAAAGTTACAGGTCTATAGCCTAGATCAGAATTAATTTTCATCACTGACATGCTCGTGGTAATTCCAAATAATTTAGCGTTAGGAAATTTTTTCTTAGACAGGTCGAACGTTGCCTTTTTTATTCTTTTTGCCAAACCTGTTTTTCGGTAATCAGGATGGACAATAAGACCTGAATTTGCTACATATTTTAGTCCTTCCCAGCTTTCGATATAGCAAAAGCCCACTGCAATATTATCTGCCATAGCAATGATAGCTTTCCCCTCTTTCATCTTTTGTTGGATGTAATCAGGAGTTCTTTGGGCAATGCCAGTTCCTCTAGTTTTAGCTGCTTCTGCCATCATGGTACAAATGGCTTCAGCAAATTGATAGTGACTACTATTAGCCACAGTTATTGAAAATTGCATAACAAAAAAGAATTATTTTTTGTCTAAAAATGTGAAATGTAAAAATAAGGCGAGTGATAATGCAAAGTACGTAGCTCCGCTGAACTAAAAATTACGCCACGGGGCGTGTACGAAAATTCCTACGTGGAGTAGTAGACAAAATAATCCCATTAACAACAGTATGTTGTTTTAAAGAATATGGGTATTTACCTTGTGCATTCATAATAGAGCACAAATGTATGTAATTGTATTTAGAATTACACCATGTTTTTTAATAAAATATTGTAATACTGTAGGTGTTAACTACAGGGAAGTCAACTCCCCATGCACATTAGTGCTTCGTAACTTCAACAACCTCTGTTGGGGTTTTAGTAGCGTTACGGATGGCTACTTGTCGTGCCATAGACTGACTTAATTCCATAAAAATATCCGTAATACTATTATCCTCCATGGTTACTGGAAACCCTTCATCACAACTCTCTCTTATCGATTGCATCAATGGTATTTCAGCCAGTAGCGGAACGTCTTCTTTTTTTGCTAGTCCAGCACCTCCACCTTTGCCAAAAACATATTGCTTTTCGTTAGGGTTTTCATCCGACATGAAATAAGACATGTTCTCCACAATACCTAGAATCGGCACATCAATTTGTTTCTGCTTAAACATAAGAAGCCCTTTTTTTGCGTCTTCCAAAGCTACCTTCTGAGGAGTTGTAACAATAATTGCCCCTGTCACAGGCACTGACTGTACCAACGTAAGGTGTATATCGCTCGTGCCAGGAGGAAGATCAATTAATAAGTAATCAAGGTTTCCCCACTCAGTATCTCCAATAAATTGTTTCAGTGCCGAACTGGCCACTGGCCCTCTCCAAACCATTGGATTATCCTTTTTAATAAGCAGCCCTATGGATATCAACTTAATTCCAAATTGTTCAATTGGAGTGATCAGAGTAACATCATCTTTTTTCACCATTTTAGGCTGTTCGTACTCACAGCCAAACATAGTGGGCATACTTGGTCCAAATATATCGGCATCAATTACCCCAACTTTAGCCCCAGATTTTGCCAATGCGATGGCTAAATTTGCAGTAACTGTTGATTTCCCTACTCCTCCCTTTCCCGAAGCAATTGCAATAATATTTTTAACGTCAGGCAATAAAGGAGACTCTTTTCGTACGGTAGTAACATTTGAGGTAATATCAATTGATACTTCTATTTCTTCTTCCGAAATAGCCTCAACAGCTTTAATACATTCTTTTTTAATTATTTCCTTTAGCGGACATGCTGGTGTCGTCAATTCTACTGTAAAACTAACTTTACCTTCCTCCGGCTTAACATTTTTAATCATTCCCAAGGTCACCAAATCCTGTTTTAGATCAGGGTCATCTACTGTACTTAATGCTTTGAGGATCGCTTCTTCCGTTAATTTCATAGTTTATTTTAAATTTTTGTTACACCTTTTTTAATCAGGGGGAATAAATTACTTTACACATACACCTGTTGATGATGCACTATGTCTGTTTTTTGCTTTAATACATTTTGTATATCTATCATATTCGTTTCACCATCTTGCCCCACAAGTCTATTGATAAAATAAAACAAATACATAGTAGTTAGCCAATTGGTAAAATCTTCTTTAGAATTCAAATGCTTCTTTAGGTTTACCATTACCCATGAAAAATGTTCCCAAGTATCATAGCATGAATCACAATCTCTATTTACTCCCGTGCAACATCTTCTGGTAGAGGAAAAATCAGCATTATAGGCTCTGAAATGAGGGTTGTATGGGTTACCATTATCAAATCTTTCAAAATTACTTTCATGATTAGTCGATAGATTTGTACACACCTCATATCCCCAACTTTCATCAAATAGTTTTCCTTCGGAAATCACCTTATTAAATGAAGGGGTCATCAATATCTTATCAGGATACTTCTCAATCATTCTGTCAATTTCTTTCCGCACTTCATCAAAGCCAGCTTTATAGTCATGTTTATTCCCTAAACCTGATAAATCACTATAATAGTTAAATAAAACAGCATTGCCATTTTCAATGCATGTTGACACTACCTTTTCGATCTGATTGGCATAGCCTGGGGCAACGGTATAATACCAAAAAGCCCGAGAATCATTTTTATAATTTTTTAATGCTTCTCCAAAAAGATCACGTTTACCATTCCCTCTTAACGCTGCATCTGTTTCTCTTTCCCCCCAAATGGAAATGCCTATTGGTAAATTTTCCAGTCCTTCATTAGGGATTTTTATGAGTCCATTAGTGGCTACATTGCACTTAAAGTTATCATAAACCTTTTTAATTCTAGGAATGACCATACTTGGCTCACCACCAACTATGGTCACAAAATTTGTTCCCCTTTCTTTTTCATTTAGGATAAACTCATCAAACGCTTTTTCGTCAGGAACATTTATCGCATCCATTCCTTCTTCAAAATAGTAACACCCTTTGCAACGCAAATTGCACACATGGGTAAGATCTACAGAAATAGAACGTATCGATCCTGCAGCTCTAATTTCATTATAGAGTTTATTTAAAACTGAATCTTGTAGGTAAGATTTTAACTTCGTCATCCCCTCAAAATTTACTTCCCAAAATTTGTTAACTCCTTTATGAAATAGCTTCTTCTACAAGTTGGATGATGTCTTTAACTACCATTTTATCTTCATTTCCAGTAGTTTTAACAGCATCGCTAAACATAGAGTAATCTTTTGGACAGCAAACAATGAAATGATCTGCATTACCTAATGAAACCGCTTCCTTAATTCTGATTTCACTTGGGCGAGCTTCCATTTTTGAGTCGTCCATCCATACTCTACCTCCTCCTGCACCACAACAGAATGAATTTTCCTTGCAACGAGGCATTTCAATTAGTTCTACTCCCATCGCTTCTAAAAGCTTTCTAGGAGCTTCCGTTTCACCGTTATAACGTCCTAAATAACAAGGATCGTGATAGGTTACTTTATAATTCAACTTCTTAGTAAAGTTTAATTTACCCTCTTGGTGAAGTCTTAATAAAAGACCTGTATAATGGAATATAGAGTAATCGCCACCAAATTCTGGGTATTCATTCTTTATAGTGTTGTATGAATGTGGGTCGGTTGTAAATATTTCTTTAAACTTAGCAGAGCTAAATGTTTCAATATTCTCTTCTGCCAACATCTCATATAGTCCTTCTTCACCAACTCTTCTAATGTCATTTCCTGAGTTCTTTTCACCTTCGTATAATATGCCAAAGTCAACTCCAATTTTATTCATGATAGAAGCAACTTTAACTGTTAAATCTTGAATTCCAGCATCGTAAGAAGCAAAATCTCCCACAAACCACATAAATTCTGCGGCTTCTTTTCTAACATCCTTTACTTTAAAGTCAAGTTTCGATGTCCATTTAGCTCTATTTCTTTCAGATTGCCCAAAAGAGTTACCATAGTCACCAAGATTAGCCAATGCATCTTGTAATGAATCCTCCATATCGCCCTCTTCCACTAATGCTCTACGTAAGTTTACAATAGAAGTGAGGTGTTCGATACCAACAGGACAAGCTTCTACACATGCCATACAAGTAGTACACGACCATAATCTATCAGCAGAAATAATATCTCCTGCTATTGTACAATCCTCTTTTTGAGTTTTAGAAAAAGTTTGGTTAAACCACTCTTTACTATTTTCATTTGAGAAAGTTCTAAGATCAAGGATTACATCTCTAGGCGACAATGATGTTCCTGCTGCATTAGCTGGACATGCCACATGACATCTACCACATTTGGTACAGGCATCAAAATCCATGAGTTCTTTCCAAGTGAAATCACTAAGTGATTCATAGCCCATGTTTTTGTCCTGCTGCTCTTCCGTAACTCCAGGAAGTTTTTTTGCTGCCATCTCATCTTTAAACATGAGGTTAGCGTAATCGATAAGCATGTGTATAGCCTTAGAATAAGGAATATAGGCTATAAAGAACATCACCATAACAGCATGAAACCACCATGAATACATGTGAAATGTGTTGGCAGAATCAGTAGACATGCTACTAATCATCCCTGCAATAGTCCAACCTACTGGCGACCACTTTTCGAAAGAAGGCATGCCATCAGCACTAATTCTAAATCCTTCTATTACAAAACCAGTTATTGCTACTAATAATAATAACCACAGGAAAATTTTGTCATCTGTTGAATACCCTTTTCGGCTATATTTTTCCTGATCTAGATCTGGTCGAGAATAATCTAGCTGAGGGAGTTTTTGAACTACACGCCTTAGCATCATCATCACTAAACCAACAATGAATAACGCGCCAAAAACATCAAGAATTAATGAAAACCAAAGGTAAAAAGTACCCTCTAACAAATGTATATCTAAAAATCTGAGGAAGTCATGATCTAATGCTACAATAGCTGTACCTATTAACAATACAATAAAACCCCAAAATATTAGCCAATGAGCATATCCGGCATATTTATCTCGTTTAAATACGGTTGAATTTTTTCCCATGATAGCTGCTGCCTTCATAAATCTGCTAAACAGATTATTAAATCGGTTGGCATCTCTACCTTGTTTATATTTCTTGTATTTACGATAAAATCCATATAGGAAAATAACGATTGAAAGAAATGCAATCGCATAGAATGCATACTGCATTACATCAGGAAAATTTCTGTAGATTTCTCTGGTTTCTAACATTTTAGTATAGGTTAAGTTATTCGTAATACTTCTTCAGTAGTATTTATTATTCATATTAAGCAGTTAAGTGCTTCCAATGTATTGACAGAAGAACGAAGCTGGAAGTCGGAGTGCCACAGTCTTCGGCCTTCTAACTCCCGACTTCCAGCTTATATTTCCTGACTCCCAATTCTCCCAACAAAATACAGTCTTACTAAATCCATGAACTCATTGTCCCATCTGATTTAGCTGTTTGTTTAAAGTTTACTACTCAAAGCTGGAATTAAGTCGAAAAGATCGGCTGTACAACCATAATGAGCATAATCAAAAATAGGAGCATTAGGATCTGTGTTTACTGCGATAATAAGATCCGCTTCTTTCATTCCTTCAATATGTTCTGGTGCTCCACTAATACCTAGCGTTAAGTATAATTTTGGTTTTACTTTTAAACCTGATTTACCAACTTGTCGCGTTTTACCCAGCCATTTGTTATCCACTATTGGACGAGAACAAGAAACTGCTCCTCCAAGTTTCGCAGCTAATTCTTCTACCATAGGAATGTTTTCATCACTCTGAATACCTCTTCCTGCACTTACTAACACGTCTTGCGTAGTAATATCCACATCTCCACCTTCAGGCTCAATAAGTTTACGGAATTTTACTTTTACTTCTGATAAATCAGGAGCAGCTGCCTCTTCAACAGCAGGTGATCCATCAACTTTTCCAGCATCGCCTGGAAAAGAACCTGGAAGTACTGAAACAATACATTTTCCAGACACAGCAGATTCTACATTTACTTTACCACCATAAAGTTGACTAGTAACACTATCTGTCCCCATATCAGATGCATAAGCTATTAAAGGCATATCTTGTGATACACTCAATCCTGCTGCTATATCCATCCCCATTGACGTGTTACCTACCATAACCATGTCAGCATTGCCATTCGAAACTACCTCACTAACCGTTTTAAGGTATGCTTCTGGATTAAATTCTGCTAATTCAGGGGCATCAACAGTAATTACTTTAGAAGCTGCACCTAATTCTGAAGCTAAATCTTTGTTTCCAATTAGAACGGCAGTTACATCACCTAATTCTTTTGCTTTCCCAAGCATTTCAAACGTTATGTCCTCCACTTTTCCTTTAAAGTGTTCAACAACTACATATATATTGCTCATTTTATTCCTTTTTCGTTTAAGATTTCAATTATTCTAGCTGCTGCTGCTTCTGCATCATCACCAAGCATTTCAGCTCCTTGTCCACCTTCTGGTTTAAACATTCTGGAAACTTCTGATCCAGCATTTCCATCCGTTGATCCTGACACTTCTTCTATATTTATCCCACGACTCGCTTTCCTTATTTTAGCAACTGGGATATATCTTGGTGTTTCTCTAGCAGCTTGCACTCCAATAACAACTGGTGTAGATACTTCAAACTCTGCAACAACACCTCCACCATACTCTTTTTGTACTACAAGGTTATCTCCATCTTTTGTTACTCCAGTAACTACATTAATGTTAGGAGTATTAAGATGATTAGCAATAATACCTGCCAACTGTCCATCTCTGTCATCAACTGCCTGAACTCCTGTCATCACCATATCAAAGCCCATGGCTTGTATAGCATCAGCCATTGCTTTTCCTGCTGCATGGCTAGACACAGCAGATCCAAAATCTCCCATAATCTTTACCACTTTATCTGCTCCTTTAGCTGCAGCCGCATGAAGTACTTTGTCTATGCCATCGCTATCTAGTACAATAGCCGTAACTGTACCACCATTAGCTTCTTTATACAATAACGCTTCTTCAAGTGCATGATCATCAAATTCATTTATTTTATACTTGAGCCACTCTCGGTTTAAATCCTTTCCCGAGCCGTCAATTTCCAGTTCTTCTACTAAGTCTGGGACTTGTTTAATTGGTACTACTATGTTCATTTCTGACTATATTAATTGTTAAAAATATTATTCTTACTTCTGGAGTATTTCCTCCAATTTCATTTCTTCTCTAATTTGAACTAAATCATTTTGTTCTGGTGTAAACGGAAAATCACGGAAATTTTCTGTAGGACGATAACTACCATAAGGTCTTGTGCAACCTACTTCACCTTCTACATCAGGACAGCCGTCTGTTTTAAATGGAGATTCTTCATTAAACGCTTCTATAATATTATCGAGTTCAATATTTGGTGCTTTCAACGAAACAATTCTTCCAATATCATCAAATCCAATATTTTCTCGTTTTAAGTCATGATGCTCAATTAAGTGCTTAATCAATTGTATTCTTCTCCATCTAGTTATCTCAGGCTGATCCCAATCTCCCATTCGTGAGTCAGGTTCAGGATTAAAAGAAAATAGATAAGGAAAAATCTGATTACCATAAAGTTTGTAGAAAATATCAATCAAATCTTTGTCTGTTTCTCCCAGTCCTACTACTGTATGAATATTCACCTTCCAAGGTCCCCATATCTCACGTGAAAGATTGATGATATCCCAATAGTTACTCCATTTCAAAGATCCATTAGGAACATTCGTTCTATGCTTATAAAATAATTCTTCCGTTACAGCATCCAACCCAACACCAATCATATCTACTCCCAAATCGAAATATGATTGCAATTTTTCTCTATTTAAAACTGGAGGAGCTATTAGTAAAGAAAGTGGTGTATCTACCTTTTCTACTATTTTTTTAGTGATGTCATACGTATCTTTATGAGCTCGGCCATGTGTCACCATAGAGATACATAGTCGGGTTAGTTTATCCTCATGTTCAACCATTCGGTCTACAAAGTAATCTGTATCGACCAATGGCCACTCTACTCTAATAAATGATTTTTCTTCATAATCCCCAGGTCTGGTTCTGGCAAGACCGCAATATCCACAATCTGACAAACAGCCATTTTCATAGTTCAATAAAATATTGATGCCTCCAAACTTAAAGTCCCTGGAAAATCTTCCTGACTGCATTCTTAGTGCCATCGAACTTGCTGCACTGATTCGAACGAAATCAGGGCTAACTTTATTCTCTACCTTTGATGATAAAGCTTCTACTTGGGTCATAGTATATTTTAGTTATAGTTTAAAATTAGAGGTTTTAAATATTCATTGCCATAGATTTCCAGGTAAAACTACCTAACCACTTGCCTTTCTTGAGATCAATTTTAATATGCTTTGGTGTCAAAGCCTTTATTCTAGTTACAGGCATTTCAACTGCATCAAAACTATCTCCTTTCAAATCTTTAAGTTTACAACTTTTTGCTTGCAATGGTTTATAATACATGTACAAATAATCAGTGATTTTTGTCACCTTATTCTTTGGTTTTTCTTCTAAGAACACTACTTTTTTTTGCATGAAATAAGTGAAATATAACTCCATACCCACATAAATTGGTCTTTTAGCATGCTCAAGAAATGTCATCGCTTTCTCTGTTAGATGAATGCTAATAGCACTGTTATTTATTAATCCATATAGTATTGTTCCTCTCAAACTTCAGCTTTTGGGTAATAACATGAACCATTATATGTGTATCTTTTTTCTGCCAAAGCTCTCTGAGATGCAATCCAGATAGCATTTACAATGTCGTCATTGCCTAATAAATGTGAGGATGAGTTATTTGAGGAATACTCAAGAACAACTTTATCCACTACTTGAGCGATATGTTCTTTATCAAGTGGACTCCATTTAAGTTTTGATTCTATTTCGGAAAGCATTTCTTCTTGATCAAGAAAGTCTCCAGTAATCAATACACTTTTAATGTTTTCGCCCTTTAGACCAATGTATGTCCTGAGTAGTCCCGCAGGGGTTTTTTTAAGGCTTACACCTGTCATATCGGCCTGAGGTGAACGCTGAAAAATCCAGTTTTCATTTTCATATGTTTCACTAGCAATATGATCAATCAATTTTTGCTCTTCAGTAGATATATTTTGTGCTTCAAACGATTTATCGAAAGCTTCTGCATATTTTCTTAATATAACTGATTTCAGGTCAGTCATGTTAACTTCAGTGCTAAGTTCTCTATTAATAGAGGTTAGTCTTTGCTCAATAGAAGCTATTTTTCTTTTATCTGAATACTTTTGAATTGGGATTTTCAACACTTTCAACATTACATCAATATCGAAATCCAACAGAAGGCTTGCGTGAAACTGAATAGCTCCATTTGGACTAATATAAACACCAAGACCCGCAATTTTTTTTCCTTCAACTTCAAGATCATTTTTAGACCGAAATGTAGCTTCAATTCCAAGTTCTTTTAAGGCATCCAAAATAGGGGCTGATAGCTTTGTGTAAAGCTCACTAATATGTTCCCATGGGAATTCTTGCTGGCTTGTAGTAAAACAAATACCCAACTGATTAGCTCCCATAAGTATCGCTCCACCACCCGTTAATCTTCTTCCAAACCCAAAGTCTAACTCTTTGCACTTATCAATATCAATTTCGGCATTTATATCTTGAAATCTACCTACTAGAACACTGTGATCTTTATAATTATATAGCCTTAAAATTGCTGGATACTCCGACCCAACCTCATTGGTGTGGAGATTTGTTAAATACTCGTCTGTTGCCAACCCTTTTGAAGCTGACATCTCTTTTTGGTCGATGTATCTCCAGTTTTTCATTATTCTACTCCGCACGAACAAGAATTTTCATAAAAAGAGGGTGAAAGACCCATCTCTTTTGAATACTCAATAATACCTTCCGCTGGATATGCAATTCCATTTAATCCTGCATTAATCGCAGCTTTATCTACAATTTTTTTGTACTCTCCACCTGGCCTGGCACATCCCAATAAAATTTGAGTAGTAGGCATTTTTAATCTGCTTTTTATCAAAAACTCTTCTACTTCATCAGTATTTGGTGGAGAAACATCTTGCATTTTAGTACCTTGTAAAGGCATGAAAATCACAATGATAAGTGCATGGGTTGGATATTTGCTAATCATGTCCAAGGCTGCATATTCTCCCAAAAACTTTCCGTAATGAAGACCTAGGATAATATGAGGTCTTATACTAAGCTCATATTTCGTTAAAGTTGCCAGTGTACGATCAAAATCCTCCACCGTAGATGTCATGTGATATACTTGCTCAATGGTTTCTTGTGCACCAATAATATCTAATGCCACCCCATCAATATCAGCTTTTTTAAGTCCCTCGGCCATGGCTTCATCCACCAAACCAGTATGCATCATAACCTTAAGCCCTAGTTCCTGCTTTATTCTAGCAATATCATCTATATGCTTAAGAAAAGGTACTTGACCATTTTTCATTGAACCCCCACTAATTAACACAGATTCCGTTCCGTTTGCAGCAAGGTTTTTGCACATATTGAACAAACCGTCTTTTGCATCCAGAGGAATCATTGGTTCTAGTACCTTTTTATCACAATGGTCACAACTTAATGCACAACCACTCCCTGTGATACTTATAGGTAGAAAGGCTCTTGGATTTGTTTGTTTAAATCCAGGGATGTCATATTTTTTTAACCCAGGAGCATAGTATAAAATATCATTAGAAAAGTTCTTTTGTCTAACTTCAAATGCTTCAGATTTAACTTCTGTTGAACCAACTATTGTGCTATCCATCCCTTATCCTCAAATTTTTTAAGTTCTGATTTGAACCAACTTACGATATCATCATCTCCAAAAATTAGTTTTGGGATTTCTTCATCTTTATTTGTTAGTTTTAACTTTACCAACCACCCTTCACCATATGGATCGGTATTAATTAGGCGTGGATTTTCTTGCACCTTTTCATTAATCTCTGTAACAACACCAGAAACGGGTGCATTCAAAGGGCCTACATGCTTTTCAGCTTCTATATTACCAAAACTTTGTCCACGTTTCACTTCTGTGTCTAGCCCATCAAACACTACTGCTACAAAAGAACCACTAGTTTCTTGAACTAATGGACTCATACCAATTCTAGCTTCACTACCATTCAAATCAACCCAAAAGTGGGAGTCAGCATCGTAATAATAATTTTGATTTATTTCGTATTTATCAATTTTTTCCATTTCGGATAGATTTATATAAATTAAGCCATTGCTTCATCAATTAACTCGGCAATATCTTTTACCAATAATTTTCCCTCGTTGCCAGTAGATTTTACTGCGTCTTCGAATCTAGAAATTTCGTAAGGGCAGCACACTACTAAAACATCTGCTCCTGTTTCAACCGCTTCTCTCACTCTGTTTTCAGACAATCTTTCGTTCACGTGATCAGACATAAAACCATCTAACCACATTCCACCACCACCACCACCACAGCAATAGCTTTGTTCCTTACAACGTCCCATTTCAATCAGCTCTACTCCTGGCAAAGCATCAATAATATTTCTAGGTGCCATATACTCTCCGTTATGTCGTCCTAAATAACAAGGGTCATGAAAAGTAACTTTTATGTTCAAGTCATTTTTCAAATCCAACTGATCCATCATAGGAGCAAGCATTGTAGTATAATGTTCAACATCATAGTCACCACCTAACTCAGGGTATTTCTTTTTCATAGCATTTAATGCATGAGGGTCAGTGGTCATTATTTTTTTGAACTTGTACTTATCAAAAGTGGCAATGTTGTATTCTGCAAATTCTTCAAATAGACCTACTTCTCCTGCTAACCTTTGTGAATCGCAGGAGCATTTTTCTTCAGTACCTAAAATTCCAAAATCAACATTCAGTTTAGTAAGTATTCTTGCCATTGCCTGACTAGTTTCCTGACCTCTTCCATGATAAGCTGGATAACATTCAACGAACCACAAGTAATCCGCTTCCTTTTTATCTTTCATTATAGGAACTTCTACACCAGCATTTTGTATCCAGTCTGCTCTCTTCCTTTGCGATTCTCCTAATGGGTTACCATATTCAAAAGTATTTTCAAAAGCTTCCTGTAATTCAGCAGGGACATCAGCCTCCATAACAGCCTCTTCCCTAATTGCTGGCATAATTTTGATCATATCAACAGATTTAGGACATACTCGCAAGCAGTTCATGCAAGTAGTACATTTCCACAAATCATCATCAGTGAAAAGATCCATTCCTTGTTGTAGCTGTCTGAATATTTTTCTTGGTCCATATTCACCTCCAGCTTGATTTACTGGACAAACAGGAATGCATTGAGTACATTGATAGCACCATCCCATGGACTCAGCTCCTTCAACACTCGTAACTTTATCCAAACCTGATGTATCGTAGTCTGTTAAAACACGTTGTTCAAACATTCTATTCCAGTCTGGCCCTAATTCGATTCCATCAACTACTGCACTTTCCTTTTCAATGATTTGTTTTTTATGAATTGGCATGATATAAAATTATTTTTTTTAATACTTACAATTAAACCGTTACCGGCTTTCTCCTCTCATGAACTCCCAAAATTCTTTTTGAAAATTCTGCAATTGGAGGCATTACTTTATTAAACTCTTCTGTCATTTTAACCTTAAAAATGGTATAGGCATATATAACATATACACAGCTTAAATAAACATTTGTTCCGAAAAGAGATCTGTTAATAAACTGAAATTTTACAGCCTCAGCCATTTCATGTGTGAAAGCTACTGCTTTACCTACATTCATGTACATCTCTCCATAAGTTGCCGCTGATAATTTATAATCTTCACTAGCTACTAATGGCAAAGCACCTGTATTCAATTTTGGATCCCAGAGCCATCTGCTCCACAACCAGTATTTATTTGGTTCGTTATAGTGTAACAATTCAGAGGCTAAATCAAATCGGATATATATGTCCAGTTTTTTGTGCGTATCTATAAAATTTTGAAACCTTTCCTTGACTGGGAGTTCATCATATAAAAGTGCATAAATACTCGTTTTATATTCCTCCAATGAATAGGAATCAAACATTAGTTTTATTTTTCTATTGACTACAAATATTTTTTTAAATACTTGCGTTAATTCATCAACAGTTAAAGTAGGCAATTCAACACGATTCAAATATTGTTGCATGAAATGACTTTTGTTCTCTACCAGAGAAGCGATATCAATCAAATCTTCTTTTTGAATTCTTCCAAGTGTTTCTTTCATAAACTCTTGGCATGCTTCCATGTCTATTGTTTGACTCATGATAACTACGCTGGAACTGCTGCTTTTCTAATTGCCCCAATTGATTTCATTACTGCTGACCCTGCTGCTGATACGGAATCTTCCAAATCGGCAGGACCAGTACACGCTCCTGCTGCAAATACACCTTCTACATTCGTAGAAACTGTGTTCAATGCTCCTCCAATGGTTTCAATAAATCCATACTTGTTTTTATTGACACCAAAAACTTCAGCCATTTCTTTGGTTCCTACGCTAGGCTCCATTCCTACTGCCAGTATCACCATATCCATAGGTACTTCCATGGGTCTTCTGAGTGTGGTGTCCTCACCTTTAACTATCAAATGGTCACCTTGTTTTAATATTTCTGTAGCCATTCCTTTTATGTAATTTACTTTATGCTTTTCCTGTGCAGGCCAGTAAATTTCATTTTCCCAGTATCCATACATTCTCATGTCTATATAGAAAATGTAGATTTTTGCATCAGGACAGTGATGTCTCACTTCAATGGCTTGCTTTGAAGAAATGCCACAACATACTTTAGAGCAGTATTCATTTCCAATTTGCCGATCTCTAGATCCAACACATTGAATAAAAGCTACACTTTTTGGCTTCTCTCCATTTGATGGGCGCACAAAATTTCCAGCAGTAAACATTTTTTCGGCATCCACTAATGTAATAACATCATCATGCTCGTAATAGCCGTATTTCTGTGTTTCTCTTCCTGGATCAAAATGTTGAAAGCCTGTTGCCAATATTACTGCCCCAGCTTCAATATCGATTTGCTTTCCTCCCTGTTCTGCTTTCACAACAAAGTTTCCTAACTCACCTTCTGATCCTGTCACGGTAGTATTGAGCATTAACTCAACTCCAGAATTATCAGTAACCGCATCTCTCATTTCGTCCATTGCCTCTTTAGCACTTCGCATATCAGGAGTAAGAGCCGCATACTGCGCTTCATCAGGAGTACCCCCTAATCTATCTCTCTTTTCTACTAATATTGCCTTATAACCTAGATCGGCAACACCTCGAGCAGCCTCAAGTCCTGCGGGTCCACCTCCAATTACAATTATATTTTCACTAGCCATTTGAATTATTCTTTTGTGTTAATGTTGATTTATTTAGCGTCTTCCCAAGACATATATTCGTTTTTACCATCTTTAATTTTCTGGATTTCATGTTGAAATTCACTCCATTTCTTTTCATGATCAATTCCCAATTTTTCTAAAAAGGCTTTGTTGTCAGTATTGTGCCAATGTAACTGTAGCACTTTGTAGGGATGTGCTCCCATAGCTAAAGCAGCCATTTGTGAATCGGACATTACTGGTAGTCCCACTTTCTTATCATGCGCTTTGCCAGCAAACTGACTTTGATCTAAAGTAGTAACACATCCTGTATCATGAGTTACAGTTACATCTGGGTTAGCTTCTTCTATCATGACACCTATTTTCCTTTGAACAGAAAAAGAACGTGAAAAATCCCTTGACACAAGTATGTGGCGGAATCCAAATCCGCAGCAATCGAACCAAGTAGAATAATCAGCCACATTTATACCTAATGCTTTTAGGGTTCCTGAAATAATTGCTGTTCGTTGTGCACCATAAATTTCACTATCATATATCGCATCGTCTTCAATTAGTTTATGATAATGACAAGCAGGATGTACAGTAGCTGTAATCATACTCATATCTAATTGCTGTCTTTCCGCTATCCGATCTTTCATTGCCAAAACCCACTCGCTGTAATGAACGATTTCCTCTGGAATAACAAAAGGTTTCCCCAGCTTTTCCATAATAGCCTTTACCTTTCTTCTTAATTCTGGTTGATGAACCAGCGCATGACGAACTTCTTTATAATGTCCGAAACTTGTTCCACAGTGAATAAGTGGAAAGTAGCCTACTTCATAAGCAGAGGCAAAATTTCTAATAGCTACTGCTGCCTGCGCCTCAGGATTAGAAGTTGCGGAAGCATAATAATTCCAAGCTGTACAAGATGTCTGATTTGTAGGATCATGATAATCCAAACCAAACTCTCTATTCAACCAAAATATTGAGGCTGAATACCCAGGAATATGGCCACACTGTCCGCAGCTTTTATGATGCCAAGTATGCTCTATGGGAATTTTCTTTTTCCGACCATATTTGGTATCTAATTCAATATATGGCTCTGGCACGCGTTGAACAATCCATTCCCCTTCTTTTTCCAACTGAAAAATAGCGTCTGTAAGATCAACTTTTTCGCCTTTGTCCGTG
This sequence comes from Cyclobacteriaceae bacterium, assembly GCA_029882685.1. Taxonomy (GTDB): domain Bacteria; phylum Bacteroidota; class Bacteroidia; order Cytophagales; family Cyclobacteriaceae; genus JAOUKH01. The sequence continues at coordinate 5,785 of JAOUKH010000030.1, read as the reverse complement.
TCCATTGAGTGTTTCCGTTCATCGGCTTTTAATACTGGTAAGTGTAGCATAATTTATTTATTTACTATTTTAATCAAAAGTTACGTCATCATATCCTGCCTCTTCCAAGCGTTCTTCCATTACATCAACAATTATATCATACAGTCCTTCATCTACGCCTGAAATTAAATCCATTACTCCTGTCATGTGCCAAATTAAATAGAGTTCAATAATTGTTTTGTCATCAATTACCCAACTTGTTTCTGTTGTATGTAAAGTTTCTGGTGGCAGTGCTTTTCTCCAATCATCCAAATTTTCAGCAATTTCATAAACATGTGTTCCCCAATCTGGGAATGCATCGGGTTGAAGCATGTCTGGAGACACTTGGGTTCCAGTTAGCATTATTTTATAAATAATTCTACCATATCCCTGAAGTGCTTCTTTAGCCGACTTAAGACCATTTTTAACAGATACTTCTCTTAATATTGTAATAATTTGCCCTGGAGAATTTTTCCTAGGACATCGATCACAAGAAAAACATTGTGAACAATCCCAAATACTATCAGCCATCAACGTATAGATGAGGTCAGTGTCTTCACGCGCTACAGCTTGAGCAATTACTCGTGGACTGAAGTCATAAAATCGAGCCGATGGACAGGCTGCTACACAAATACCACATTCATAGCATCCATACAGCACATGCTCCCATCGTTCGTCCGCTTTTGCCTCTGCAAAAAGCCGATCTTTTTCCTCCATGGAAACATCTGAATATTTGTTCTGACTAAGGTCAAGTGCCATCATAGCTTATGTCGTTTATTTTAATGTTATTGTTAAAAAACAAAAGGTTATTCCTTCGAACTCCCCTATTTTAATCGTATGTATCAGCACCTTCAATTTGTTCGCAAGCCTGAATATCATCTCTTTCAATTTTTTCCTTATAGGCTGAAACAGCAGCATCTCCTGACACCATTGTGGCTAAATCACTTGATAAATCATCTGCTTTCATTTCTACAATCCATCCATTATTGTAAGGACTTTTATTGATTAACCCTGCATCTGAAGATAGAGCATCATTGATTTTAGTTATCTCTCCTGCAACAGGTGATTTTACTGGACCAACATACTTACCACTTTCCACTGTGGCAATCGGTTTTCCTTGCTTTCTAGTAGTACCAACTTTTTTCGTTTTTGCATGTAATAATGGGCCTGCTAGATTTTGAGCAACATCAGTCATGCCTATTGCTACTGTAGAATCATCAATCACCCTTACCCAGGTATTGTTTTCTACATTATAATACAAATCTTTAAGGATTACACAACCGTTAACTTTTTCGTGAGCCATTGTAATATTTGTTTATATTGTTTGAATTCTTTTTGTATTAGAAATACATTACATGATCGTAAGACAAAGACAAGTCTATTATACTTGTTGCACCAAGAATTTCAACACCTTCAATCAAATCCTCTGTTTTCATGTCCCATAATTCAAGACTTTGCTGACATACTCGTAGTTCTACCTCTGAATCCATTGTCATTTCTAGCATTGTTTTAAGGTTAACATTACTGTCTTTTACCAATTGAACTTTTTCTGCTTCTCCCTTTTTGAGTTGGTTAGTACCATCCATTGTAAACCACACCATTACTTCCATTTCCATAGCTGCTGCTGCCATAGCATAAAAAAGTGGTGAATAAGTACGATTAGGTGTAGCTACTCCGTGCGTTTGAATTACGAGAATTTTTTTGCCCTCATGATCCTGATCTTCCATATTGTTGTTAAGTTAAGTTAAATAATATTTTATTATGATTTCTAAATTTTACATGTGCCATCATGACCTGTATAGAAATATATTAAAGTGTCTCCCTCCCATTCATCTTGATCTAGTAAATGATCTCGCAATATTTCCTTGTCTTTATTATATTTCAATACTTTCACTCTTGTTACTCTATTGTTATCTTCTTCAAATTCTACAGGTTCGAGAAGCACCCAGTTATCTGGTATTATTTTATAAAGCTCTGTCACCTCATTATTACTAATACTTTTTCCTGTAATTATCTCATCCACCTCCACTAATTTTTTTCTTCTCAATATATATCATCATCAATGCTTCGATCCATTGTTCTTTTGTTAAAAAAGACCAATCCGATCCTTGGAGGTTAAAAAAAGAACCAATTGCAATTGATAAATTTTCTTCTGTTAAAGCCAATTTCATCAATTTTGTTTCTAATAAATCAATCACTTTTTTGTGTTGATTATCAGTAAAGTCAATATTGATATAATCTACAATATTTTCATTTAATCTCATAGTAATATTCAGGGTTTGATCACCAGCCTGATAGCTCGTATTACCCACCCAAATACCTGTATGAATTTTAATTAACCTACATTTTTTTTCTGGCTGTTTAATGGAAAATGTCCATGAATCATTTTGAAGCTTATATTCTTGATTTTCTATTTCCAATAATTCCTCATCAGTGAAATTATCGTCAATAAATTTCATTCCATGAATTTTTTCGCACATCTGTTTATATACCATCTTGACTTCATCAAAATTGGGTATTGAAACAACTTCTTCCGACAATGACGACATGTATTTACTCATCGAGTGATTAACCTCGTTGCGCATTCTCTCATTCGGAAGTTTTAATGCTCCTATCATGTGTTTACTGTCAAATTCTTTAATAAAATTTCCAGTAACCACTTCAGCATTTCCAATGTATGCTGCTCCCGTCCCTACTATTTTTTTTCCATTTACATGTACGTCATGTCCGCCATACTCGTACGCATCGATGCCAAAGAACTTATAAGTTTCAATCATTGGTTTAATGAAAATTTGAAACTTTTGTTCCACCTTTTGTGGAATTGATTTGGGGTGAAAAATCCATTGAACAAACAATTGCTTGTTATCAATGTACACAGCTCCCCCTCCTGTCTGTCTTCTTATTACAGGCAGGCTGTTTTCCTTACAATACTTCAAATCCAACTCTTTATTTGGATCTTGAAAATACCCTACGCACATGTAAGGATTTTCGGGTATAGACATTACAATTGTGTTGGGCGATTGCTCATTGAGTGAATAACCCAATCCGTGGTAAATGCTTTGGGAGCGTATATCACTCACCCTCCCTGCATCTATCCACCTTATTTTCATTAATTTATTTAAATGAAGAGATTAACATCTGAATCCACTGCAAACTCTAAATAGGCTGCAGCTCCAGCAAACTCTGTTTCTTCTATAAGTTCTTTATTTTTAATGCCAAACACATCCAATGTCATTTGACAAGCTATCAGTTTCACATCCATTTCAACAGCCATATCTCTCAGTTCTTCAACAGAAGCAACTCCTTTGTTTTTAAATCCTTTTTTCATCATGGATCCAGCGAAACTTTCGAAACCAGGTATGTTTGAGGTTATTGCATTTGGAATAGGCCAGGTAATGTTTTGAAATCCTTCCGGTCCAAAAGGCATTTTCATTGGCATCGCAGGGTTGCCAACAGGTGTTACAGGTAATTTAAGGTCTTTCTTTAATAATGGTAAACCATAAAAAGTAAAAAAGATACCTACATCCCAACCCATTGCTGCGGCTGCCGTAGCTAAAATAAAAGGAGGGTAGGCCCAATCTAATGTACCTTTCGTTGCGATCATTGCTAATTTTGGCATAATTAATGTGTTTTTTTGATTACAAATCTAAATTTTCCCCCTTCATCTTCTGCTTCTAACAATTCATGCTTGGTTTGATTTGCCCAGGCTTTCATGTCAGGCATGGACCCTGCATCTGTCGAAATCATTTCCAAAATTTTCCCTACTTCCATTCCTTTAATCATTTTTGCTGTTTTAACAATTGGCATAGGACAAAGAAGCCCTGATGTGTCAAGTGTTTGATCAATAGTATTATCCGCCATATAATTTGTGTTTATGTTGTTTATTATAGTTCACAATTGTTTATGCAATTCAAAATTTTTGTCATCTCCTTTTGAATTAATTTATAATGAATAAATCGTCCATCTCTATACGATTGTATTATTCCTTTGTCTTTCATTTTAGTTAAATGGTGTGAAAGTAATGTCGCTTCAATTCCTAAATATGCCTGTATTTCATAAACAGGATGATATTCCTCGTCTTCAAGAAATCTTAATATTTCTAATCGATAAGGATATGAAATTGCCTTTAGCATCTCAGAAGCCTTAATGAATTTTTTGAACTCTTTTTCTTTCTTCTTCGACCTTACCATCTTTTCCATTACCATTTTTTTATTTTTCGGAATTAAATGTATGTATATTTGAACAACTATTCAAGTTTTGAATTAAATTTAATAAAAAAACCAAAGAAAAATTTGTTAACATGTCCTTAGAGCCAGTAAAAATATCAAAACAAGCCGCTGAAGAAATTAAAATAATTATGCAAAGTGATGAAATCCCAAACGATCATTGCTTACGGATTGGTGTGAAAGAAGGAGGGTGTGGAACTGGTGGATTTACAATTGGTTTTGATATAAAAAAGGAAAACGATTTAGCATATATCAATAATGGCGTGCAAATATATGTTGACAAAAAACACGTAATGTACCTCATGGGGATGGAGGTTAATTTTCGGGAAGACGGTGATAAATGGGGGTTCGTTTTCGAAAACCCTGATGAAAAGAAAAAAAATTGATTTAGGAGATAAGGGAAAAGACTGAATTCAATTTGTCCTGAATAGTATTTATGACTAGAGTATAATAGTTTATCTATAAAAGACAGCATAGGAATATCGTGCTCTCTACACGCAGGCAGTGTTCTTCAGGAATTAATTGTAAAATTTACTAAATATTTACTTCGTCTAATCTAATAGCTCTCGAAGTTAAGTGTCTAAACATTCCGGAAGTTTTAGAATTGATACTTAAGTCAGAAAATCATTAAAATATTCATCCTCTAGTGTTTTATTTTCTTTAAGGTTAAGATTTCTCCAGTCCTGATTCCGAAAAACGCAATCAGGCTTGCGAAATGACTACCTAGAAGTTAATTACGATTGCCCTAAGTAACACCAAATATTTATTCCGCTTTCCATATTTACCGTCATTCAGAACGATACATAGTGAGTGAAGAATCTCACTATTATTTAACCCTCTTTACTCCCTCAATTTAAACCTCCTCGGTGATATGCCATTTGCCGCAAGACAAACGCATGTCATGTTTTTGATTTGCAATAAAAAACACCCCTCTGTGTCTCCCCACAGAAACACATATTGTGCATTTTTTTATCAGATGACAATAGTTTAAAAAAAACGCCTTTTCTTAAACTCTAATAAAATTTTTTATCAAAACTTTTGTCAATTGTAGACTTTATAAATTCATCAGAAGTATCTCTTTTATGGGATATAATGTTATTAGTATGATCTACATCATAATCCTTTATCCATGTTTTGTGGTTTAACGCAAGTTGATGGATAGATTCAACCAAATATTGCGCTTCGTTATTTGTAGTGGTAGGATGTACTGACATCCGTATCCACCCTGGTTTTGTGCTACAATCCCCATGATTCACCAAATCAGTGATTAGCTTAGATTCTTCAGGCAATACATTAAGGAGATAATGCCCATATGTACCAGCACATGAACAACCTCCTCTTGTTTGAATTCCAAATTTATCGTTAAGAAGCTTTACCCCTACATTGTAATGTAAGCCATCTATATAAAAAGAAATAATACCAAGGCGTTCCTTATGCTCACCAGCTAATATATGAAGATTGGGTATCCCTTTTAAATTGTCCCAAATAATTTCCAGTAATTCTTCCTCTCGTTTTGTGATGTTTTCAACACCCATCTCATT
>JAOUKH010000191.1 GCA_029882685.1 Cyclobacteriaceae bacterium | reverse complement strand
TTTGCCAGGGAGTCGATCTATTTCAGTAAGTGCATCATCCACAAATTGAGTGTAGAAGGATTTGCCTCCTTGAAAAAAGGCATCTTTATAACAGAAATCACAATGATGAGGACACCCTCTTGTAACTACAATAGAATTTGGGACTAAATATAAATCACGTTTTATTAAGTCTCTGCGTATTGGAGGTAGGTTGTTTAAAGTCCTTGTTGAGGAGAAGTACTGTTTTTTTGGTTGACCATTTTTGAAGTCTTCAATAAATTGAGGGAAGGTGGCTTCACCTGGTCCAATGAATATGGAATCTGCATATAATTTTGCTTCATTTGGTAGGGATGTCACATGTAAGCCTCCTAAAACTACATATACTCCTTTGGTTCTGTAATGATGAGCCATTTGATAGGCTCTATAAGCATTTGTAATATATACTTGTATTACTACTATGTCGGGGCAATCATCTAAGTTAATTTTTTCAACATGTTGATCCTGAATGATCACATTATCATGAGGGCTGACAAAAGATGCTAACGTAGCTAAACCTAATGGAGGAAATAATGAGTATTTAATTGGTCTCCAAAATGGACTTTCGGCTTCAGCTAATGCCGGAAGTATCATTTTTATGTTGAGAGATTTTTTCATGGTGTTTAAAAGTACTTTGAATTACAAAGTAATAATACGCAAATTTATTTATAAGGTTTTGCTTTAAGTATTTAAATGTTTTTGAACTACTTTTTGGGGTTGCTAAAAGTGAAGTAAAGGTGTAGGTAATTATTCACTTGGTAAATCATCATCTGGGTCGTGGTCGAATGGCCCGATACCAGGAGGATTAAACAACCCCCATCGGTCGATGATGTAATCCCATTGATCAAAACCAACTACCCAATCAATAAACAAGAGGCGGTATTCTTCAATAAGTTCTCTTACCATATCAAAATAGTGGACTTCTTTGAATCCAAACATTTCAAGATTATGGTTTTGAACCATAAGGTCTTTGGCAGCTTTTCGAATAATAGTAGCAGCTTCCATTTTCAGATCATAAAGTTCTGCTCCTGATGCTCCAGCTATTTTTACAGATAATTGGCTAGCGTCCTCAAGCATAAACTGCTTTGTGAATTGAAGCTCTTTATTATCATCTGGAATTAAATCAGCGATTTTGCTAACTAGTTTATAGATTTCTATTCCTTTACGATAGATATCCAAACTTTTTGGGTCAATATGTTTTTCCTCGTCACTCATTAATTTTCAATTTATGATTCACAATAGTTTGTTGTAGCTTTTTTTAGTAGTTTTTTTAGAGTTGTTTTCTTTCGTTGCACATTAATTTGTAACCTTATGAAATTTTGACTTAAACTTAGATATTCAGGGAGACAAAATCTAATGATTACCTTAATACAAAATGCCACAAAATATTCAGATAGGATTGCTGTAAAAAGCAAAGGAGTATCATATACCTATCAGCAATTATTGTACATATCTAAAAACATTGCCATAGAATTGTTGAACGGCAAAAGTAACCTAAACGAAGAGAGGGTTGCTTTTCTAGTACCTTCAGGATTTGATTATGTAGCTATACAATGGGCGATTTGGCGTGCTGGAGGTATCGCAGTCCCATTATGTGATAAGCATCCATTGTCATCAATAAAGTATATTATTGACGACACTAAGTCTTCCATTATTATTTCTTCATCAGAATTTGAATCGCTTCTTTCACCACTAAGAGAGTTAACTGATGTGCGATTTTTGGCATCAGAAAAATTCAGTAATAAAGATGGGGCTTTACCTGATATAAGCTCGAGCCAACGTGCAATGATTTTATATACGAGCGGAACAACAGGGAATCCAAAAGGAGTAGTGACCACACATGATAATATAGAAGCTCAGATAACTTCTCTAACTAGCTCTTGGCAATGGAGTAAAAATGATTATATTCTAAATGTGCTACCATTGCATCATGTACATGGTATTGTGAATGTGCTAAGTTGTGCACTTTGGAGTGGGGCTTGTTGTCAGTTTCTACCCAAGTTTGATGCCGATGAAATATTCAATATTTTCTGTAAAAATGAAGTCAATGTATTCATGGCAGTACCTACCATTTACTACAAATTGATTGCTCGATGGAATGAACTAGTTGTGGAGGATCAGAAAAAGATAACCGAGGCACTAAAGAAATTTCGGTTGATGGTTTCTGGATCAGCAGCGCTTCCTGTTTCTGTGATGAAGAATTGGAAACAAATTAGTGGGCATGATTTATTAGAACGCTATGGTATGACCGAAATAGGAATGGCCATTAGTAATCCATATGAAGGAGAAAGAAAACCTGGCTATATTGGGCAAGCATTATCAGGAGTAAGCGTGCGGTTGACTGATGAAAATGATAACCAGATAGAAATGGGTTCATCAGGTGAAATTCAAATAAAAGGAGAAAATGTGTTTAAAGAATATTGGGATAATTCCGAGGCAACTCAAGATGCATTTACTTTAGATGGTTGGTTTAAGACTGGAGACGTAGCTGTTTTTGAAAATGGAAGTTACAGAATTCTTGGACGGAATTCTGTAGATATCATTAAATCAGGAGGTTATAAAATTTCAGCATTAGAGATTGAAGAAATATTACGTTCGTATACACATATTAAAGATTGTGCAGTAGTAGGCATTGCTGATGAAGAATGGGGAGAAATTATTGGAGCAAGTTTGATTCTTTCATCAAATGAATTTATTATTGATGATCTTAAAAGTTGGCTCAAGGATAAACTACCAAGTTATAAATTACCTAGGAAGTATATTTTTCAGGAAGATTTGCCAAGAAATGTAATGGGAAAAGTGACAAAGAACGAACTAAAGAAAATATTCTTCGATAATTAATTCCACATAATTATGACAATTTATGGTGTCGCTATATTAGCATTTTGTTTTTTGGTAGGAAAACTTATAGGTAACGCATTGGGTTTGGCTATTGGTATTAATGGAGATGTGGGTGGAGTAGGGTTTGCCATGATATTACTTATCTTTTCTAATGCCTATATGAAAAAAAATGGCTGGCTAGAAGCTCCTACCGAAAAGGGAATATTGTTTTGGACTTCAATGTATATCCCGATAGTAGTAGCTATGTCAGCTACTCAAAATGTAAAAGCTGCCATATCAGGCGGACCTGTAGCTATTGTAGTTGGTGTTGTTGTTACCATTACTGGGTTTTTGTTAGTGCCTATGATTTCTAAAATTGGTAAAAAGGAACAAATAGAAAGTAATTAAGAATGGAAATCATAGAAAAATTACTCAGTAAAAATGGATTGGTATTCGCATTTCTTGTAGTAGGTGTAATTATGTTGACTTCCTATTGGGTCTCTAAAAACATCCTAAGAAATAAAATTCCTGGAGTAGCTATTGCTATTATTGTAGCATTAATACTAGCTTTATTCGGCAATAAAAAAGGAATAGCAGATATTTCTTTATTCAGTGGAATGGCTTTGCTAGGAGGCTCTATGTTAAGAGATTTTTCGGTAGTATCTACAGCAATGGGTGCCGATTTAGATAAAATAAAACAGGCTGGTCTTGCAGGTACAGTTTCTTTATTAGTTGGCGTGTCGTTCTCTTTTTTTCTAGGAGTAGTATTAGCAGTTTCTTTAGGGTATACCGATGTTGTTAGCCTTGCTACTATTGGTGCAGGAGCATGTACATATATAGTTGGGCCAGTAACAGGTTCGGCATTAGGGGCAAGTTCAGAAGTTATTGCCATTAGCATAGCTACTGGAGTTGTCAAAGTTATTGTAACTACAATTGGTACACCAATTATTGCAAAATCAATAAAATTGGACAATCCACATTCAGCAGTTGTGTTTGGTGGTTTATTGGGTACTACAAGTGGGGTTGCAGCAGGTCTAGCAGCTACCGATCCAAAATTAGTGCCCTATGGAGCATTAACTGCAACTTTCTACACAGGGTTGGGTTGCTTACTTTGCCCATCAGTATTTTATTTTATACTAAACATATTCATAGCATAATCAATAAGACAAATTTTTAAATATAATAAACGTGTGATAATGAAAATAAAAATCAGAACAATTCAGGCTTTAGCTTTTTTAACAGTACTGTTGGTAGTTGGATGTTCAGAATCTAAAAAAGAGGATATTCCATGGGTAACATTATTTGATGGCAAGACCCTCAATGGTTGGTCTCAAATGGGAGGTGACGCCAAGTATGAGGTTCGAGAAGGCATGATTGTAGGAAGTACTGTTGCTAACACTCCAAATTCTTTTATGGTAACTGATAAAATGTATGATGATTTTATTCTAGAACTTGACTATAAAGTGGATTCAAGTATGAATTCTGGTATTCAAATTCGTAGTAATAGTTTCACCTATTATAAAGATGGACGAGTGCATGGTTATCAAATTGAAATAGATCCTTCTGAAAGAGCCTGGAGTGCAGGAATATATGATGAGGCGAGACGTGGATGGCTGAATCCTATGACGGAAAATACAGAAGCCCAAAAAGCATTTAAACAAAATGAATGGAATCATTACCGTATAGAAGCTATTGGAGATACGCTTAAGACATGGATCAATGATATCCCAGCAGCCTATTTAATTGATGATAAAACAGCTTCTGGTTTTATAGGTCTTCAAGTACACAGTATTCATGGAGATCAAAAAGAAGGAACAGAAATTATGTGGAAAAACATAAATATCATTACTGATAGTGTTTCTAAGTTTTCAAAAAAATCTCCTTTAATTCCGATTATTACCAAAAACAAACTTACAATTGATGAGCAAAAAAATGGCTGGAAATTACTTTGGGATGGAAAAACGACAGAAGGATGGCGAGGAGCTAAATTGGAAAAGTTTCCAGAGGTAGGATGGAAGATTGAGAATGGAGAACTTACTGTTTTATCATCAGGAGGAGGAGAGTCAACCGCTGGAGGTGATATTGTAACGACTGAATTGTATGGTGATTTTGAATTAAAAGTAGATTTCAAAGTAAGTGAAGGAGGTAATAGTGGTATTAAATACTATGTTGATACTGAATTGAATAAGGGATCAGGCTCATCAATTGGGTTGGAGTACCAAATCCTTGATGATGCAAAACACCCCGATGGAAAACTTGGAAATCATGAAGGGAGTAGAACTACAGCCTCTCTGTATGACCTAATAAAAGCGGATGAAAACAAACCAGTAAATCCAGTAGGAGAGTGGAATAGTGCCTATATTATTTCAAAAGATAACCATGTAGAACATTGGTTAAATGGGATGAAAGTATTGGAGTATGAAAGAAAAAGTGAGGAATATCTTAGATTAGTATCTGAAAGTAAATATGAGAAGTGGTCAAATTTTGGAGAAGCTGATAAAGGACATATCTTGTTACAAGAACATGGAGATAATGTGACTTTCAAAAATATAAAAATACACGATTTTAATAACGATAATAAAGAATAAACGATGAATACAGATAGAAGAAGTTTTATTAAAAAAGCTACAGCCGGAGTTGTAGGAGTAGGTTTTAGCAGTAGCGTAAATGCATTATCGGCTAAAAAATATTCTAATATTATTGGTGCAAATGATCGTGTAAATATAGCTATCCAAGGGTTGGGCAGGCGTTACCCTGCATATGTTGATCCTATTGCTTTAAAGAGCAGTAATGTGAAATTAATGTATTTGTGTGACGTGATGAAAAGTCAACGTGACAATGCTGCAAAAAAATTCAGTGAAAAAATTAATTATAAACCTGCATTAGAAAATGACATTCGTAAAGTATTAGACGATGAAAATGTGGATGCTATTTTTATGGCTACTCCAGACCATTGGCATACTCCTGGGGCTTGCATGGCGATGCAAGCAGGAAAGCATGTGTATTTAGAAAAGCCCTGTAGCCATAACCCTCAAGAAAATGAATTGGTTGTCGCTATGCAACAAAAGCACAATAAAGTGGTTCAAATGGGTAATCAGCAACGATCATCTGTAGAAACAACAGAAATTATTAAGGATATTCACAACGGCATTATTGGTAATGCTTATAAAGCTATTGCTTTTTATATCAACAGTAGAGGAGAAGTACCTGTTCCTACTAAAGCAGCTCCTCCCGAAGGACTAGATTGGGAATTGTTTCAAGGACCAGCCCCTAGAAAAGAGTATATGCATGATACTTGGAATTATAACTGGCATTGGTATGGTTGGGATTATGGCACTGCCGAGATGGGAAATAATGCTACTCATGAATTAGATATTGCTCGATGGGCATTACAAGTAGAATATCCTGAAAGAGTTGAGGTGACTTCAGGAAAGCATCAGTACAAAAACGATGGATGGGAAATGTACGACTCCATGGAGGCAACATATAAATTCTCTAATAATCGTATGATTCAATGGGATGGACAAAGTAGAAATGGTTTTAATAAATACGGAAAAGGAAGAGGAACTATAATATATGGTTCTGAAGGCTCAGTATTTGTTGATCGTGATGGATATACTCTATATGATTTAAAAGGAAAAGTAATAAAAGACAGTAAATCGGCTAGTAAAGAAGGAGGACTTGCACTTGGTGGAGGTGGAGGTTTAACTACTAGGCATGCGGTTAACTTTTTCGAAACCATTAGAGGAAAACAAACGCTTACTTCTCCTATTGAACAAGGAGCTGTTAGCCAGATGTTAACACACTATGCCAATATTTCTTCTAAAATCGGAAAATCATTTGATGTTGATGAAAAGACAGGACGAATATTTGATAGAGAAGCCATGAACAACTGGTCAC
>JAOUKH010000190.1 GCA_029882685.1 Cyclobacteriaceae bacterium | reverse complement strand
ATAGTCAGCATCGCCTAGATTGAAATAATAATATACTGATGGTATTGAAATTGCAGCAATACTGGTAGCACCAATTATGAACTCTCTTCTTTTCATTGTTAAACTAACTAGGTTTTGATAATGATTTGTAATAACTACTAAATATGGACTTAGTAGTTATTTGTTGTCCTACATACTATCGTTATTCTAAACTGTATAATGAAAAACGATTAAAGGTAAACTAAAAATGCCAAGATATAGATAGGAAGTGACTATATCTATCCCACATTCTAAAGTTTTCTAATCCAAATATTTCGGAACTGTGTTTTATTGCCATGATCTTGAAGTGATATCACATCATCCCCATGTGCTGAAGGGTAATTGTGCAAGCCAATATATAATGTAAGTCCATTAATGGTAACATTGTTTTGAACTAACACGCCATTATGCAGCACTGTGATTCTAGCTGGTGCATCTAATTCTCCACTGTCACTAAAGCGAGGAGCAGTATAAATTACATCATAAGTGTTCCATTCCAAGGGACTACGCATGGCATTTACTAAAGGTGCATGATCTTTATAAATACTTGCTGCCTGACCATTTCTGTATGTACGATTATTATAAGAATCTAATACCTGCAACTCGTATCGGTTTTGAAAAAATACTCCACTATTTCCTCTTCCTTGTCCAGCATCTTTCACTTCATCTGGAGCACTAAACTCAATATGTAACTGACAATCTCCAAATTTCATTTTTGTTTGAATGCCACCTGACCCAGGTACTACTTCTATATGATCGTTGTTTATGATTTTCCATGGAGCTGGTTTTGTAGTGTCTTTTTGGCTCACCCATTGATCGAGGTTTTTACCATCAAAAAGGACTATGGCATCTGATGGGGCATTTCCGAGCTTTTTTGCAGGTGTTATTATTTTCACTTCTGGTTCCCATATTTCAGTCATTTCAGGCTTCATTTCCATAGGAGAAACAGCAGGAGGGGTACTAGGGTAGTTTTGTTGCGCTGTGGAGTAGGTTATTGAGAGTACAAAGAGTACAATTAGATTGATAATAAGATAGTAGGTTTTTGATGTCATGAGTTGTGTAAATTACTGTTAAACATGTTAAGTAATATTTATTTTGTTTACTGTTTATACTTAAAAATGCCAATTATAATAAAATAATTGTAAGAGATAATATATGTAGCTCAAATATTATATCATCAAAAAAATCATTTTGTAAATGGTTATCTTTTTTAGTGAAAATAATCAGTGCAATATTTTGGTTGAATTATTAGTTAAGTCACTAAAAATCAAATTAATATAATTATTAAATGAATGTTGATATTTTGAATATTAGGCATGTTGAGCTTGCATATGCGTAATATTTTGCCATTTTTTATCAAAAATAGTTTGTACATTTAAAGGTATTTCAACAACAATTAATATGAATCGTAAAGAAGCACTAAAAGTATTATCTGTATGCGCAACTGGGTTAGGAGTAGGGGTTCCATTAACAGGTTTCTCTAACCAAAAGCATAAATCTAAACCTACTTCTTTAAAAGGAAATATTAATCATTCCGCTTGTCAATGGTGCTATGATAGTATTCCACTTGAACAATTTTGTGAGCAATCCAAAGACCTTGGATTAACTGGTATAGATTTATTGAGACCAGATCAGTGGAGTGTAGCAGAGAAATATGGTTTAACTACATCAATGGCATATCCTGAGAAATCAAGTTTAACAGATGGTTTCTGTAATTTGGAAGAACATGAGTGGTTACAAAAGTCGTATTTAGATGCTATTCCAGCTGCTTCTGATGCCGGGTTAAAAAACATAATCTGTTTTTCTGGTAATCGAAAAGGTCAGACCGATGAAGTTGGACTTGAAAACAGTGCAAAAGGTCTGGATAAATTGGTAAAACAGGCTGAAAAATATAATATCACATTAACTATGGAATTGCTAAACAGTAAGGTAGATCATAAAGATTATATGTGTGATAAATCAGAATGGGGAGTTAAGTTATGCGAAAAACTGGGTTCTCCAAATTTTAAATTGTTATACGATATATATCACATGCAGATAATGGAAGGAGATGTTATTGCCACTATTCGAAAAAATAATAAGTATTACGGACATTACCATACAGGAGGTGTGCCAGGAAGACACGAGATAAATGATAGTCAGGAACTTAATTACCCAGCTATCATGAAGGCAATATTGGAAACTGGATTTAAGGGTTTTGTCGCTCAGGAGTTTATCCCTACTAGAGAGGATAAGATGGCGTCTTTAAAAGAAGGTGTTCTGATTTGTGATGTGTAGATTACTATTTTTTCGTGATTATTATAAAATATTTTTCGTATAATTTTTTTGGTTTTTATTCTGCATATATTTCTTAAATTATATAATATTGCGGATTAGATAGGTCTTAATAACATCCTTCTTTTCATTTAAGCAGAGTTGTACGTAACGAATGCATTGATAATAGGTTGCTTAATGGCATTTCTAGAGAAGATTTAAACAAACTATAACGCTGGAGTGTATTTATGTGGCATAGAAAAATACTGTAATTATTACAGTGTGTTTTAGAGTTCTGTCTTTAAAGACTGACTGTGCTGTATAAATTATAAATGAAATACTTTTTGAAGTATTTTTAGTGTAAAAATATTAACATTATTTTCAACAATTATGACAAAATTGAATTCAAAATTAGCTGATGACAACACTTATGACGCTATAGTTATTGGATCAGGAATTTCAGGAGGATGGGCTGCGAAAGAACTGTGTGAGGCAGGCTTAAAAACTATTGTTCTTGAACGGGGTAGAGATGTAAAGCATGTTAAAGATTACCCTACAATGAATTATGATCCTTGGGACATGAAATATAAAGGGAGGCTTAGTGAGGAGAAAATGAAGGACTACCCGAAACAAAGCAGAACAGGCTACACTATAAATGAAACTAGTGCACATTTTTTTGCAAAAGACACAGAGCACCCATATAATGAAAAAAAGCCTTTCGACTGGCACAGAGGGGATCAAGTAGGTGGTAGATCTTTGGTTTGGGGCAGACAAAGTTACCGACTAAGCCCAATGGATTTTGAAGCCAATAAAAAGGATGGTCATGGGATCGACTGGCCAATAAGATATAAAGATTTAGCACCATGGTACGATTATGTAGAATCGTTTATTGGAGTAAGTGGAAGTGAAGAAGGGTTACCACAATTACCTGATGGTAAATTTCTACCACCTTTCGAGTTAAATTGTGCAGAATTAGATGTTAAATCTAAGATGGAAAGTTCATTCCCAGAAAGAAATTTAATTATTGGTCGGACTGCTCATGTGACAGGGCCATTAAAGGGAAGAACGGAATGTCAGTCAAGAAATAGATGTATCAGAGGTTGTCCTTATGGAGGTTATTTTAGTAGTCAGGCTTCAACTTTGCCTGCTGCAGAAGCTACAGGAAACATGACTCTTCGTCCCAACTCTATTGTTGCAGAAGTGTTGTATGATGCTGAAAGTGGAAAAGCTTCTGGGGTTCGTGTGATTGATAAAGAAACCCATGAAGAGCATATTTATAAAGCAAAAATAATTTTCTTGAATGCTTCGGCTGTAGCTTCTAGTGCTATATTAATGAATAGTAAATCGGAAAGATTTCCAAATGGAATGGGAAATGATAGTGGAGAATTAGGGCATAATATAATGGATCACCTGATGGGTGGTGGTGCAGGAGGAGAAATTGAAGGCTTTGAAGATAAGTATTATTCTGGACGAAGACCTACAGGTTTTTACATTCCTAGATTTGTAAATCTAGATGAAAAAACAAAGCGAGAAGACTTTATTAGAGGTTATGGTTATCAAGGAGGAGCTCAAAGAAGTAATTGGAATAGGGGTAATGATGATTTTGAATTTGGAGAGGACTTTAAAGAAGATATGTTGAAACCAGGCTCTTGGACTATAGGAATGGGGGGATTTGGAGAGTGTTTGCCAAATCATGATAACAAAATGATGCTTGATTATGATAAATTAGATCAGTGGGGACAACCAACTGTAACTTTTGATGCTGAATTTAAAGAGAATGAGCAAAAAATGGTACTTGATATAGCAAAATCAGCTGCAGAAATGCTTGAATCTGCTGGGGTGAAAAATGTTAGATCATGGAGTAATATTACTACTATAGGTAAGGGAATCCATGAAATGGGAACGGCTAGAATGGGGAGAGACCCTAAAACATCAGTGCTAAATGAGTGGAATCAAATACATGCTGTGCCTAATGTGTTTGTTACGGACGGAGCATGTATGACATCTTCAGGTTGTCAAAACCCATCACTTACCTATATGGCTTTAACTGCAAGAGCGGTTAGTCAGGCTGTAAAACTTTTAAAGAATAACTTGCTGTAAAATGGAAAGAAGAGAAGCAATAAAATCATTATCATTAGCATTAGGATATAGTTTAACTCCTGCTGCTTTATCTGGGTTGGTAACTTCATGTACCAATGAAAATGTAGAATCCAGACAACCTGTTTTTTTTACATCAAAGGAAATGTATGCTGTTAAGCAATTAGCAGAAGTTTTTCTGCCCAAAACAGATTTGCCTGGAGCAATAGATTTGAATGTTCATGTATTTATCGATGAATACATGGCTGCAATTCCTAATCAAAAAGATAGAGATAAATGTAAAGCTGGAGTTGAAGCTTGGACATTAAATTTTGAGAAAGAAACAGGAACAAAGGTATCTGATGCTGAAATTACTGATTTCACAAAAAGTGTTGAAGGTTTTTTCAAAATAGATGAAGAAAAGCAAAAGGAAGTTAAAGAATTAATTCATGGGGAAGAACCAACATCTGAAAAGGAATCTTATTTTATTTATTCCTTTCTGTTCACTGTAAAAAGATTGTCGATACTAGGATATTATGCCTCTGAAGAAATTGGAGAAAATGTACTTTCGTACTTGCCTATCCCAGGTGAATACAAAGGTTGTATTCCTGTGGAAGAAGTAGGCAATGCATGGTCTTTGTAAGTAGATAATTTATCTGCCTGATTTATATGAAGGGTTTGTTGAAAGTATTTCAGCAAACCCTTTTTTGATATGTTTCATAAACATCAGTAAAGTAACTTAGCTCTTAATAATTTAGTTAATTACTACCCCTACTTATCTCACATCCACAAATAGGTTGTGTAAATGAGTTTGAAAATTTATGCCAAGGGAAATTTTGATTGAACTTCCTGTTTTCCCAGTAGAATGGTAGTCGTTTTTTGTCATAATTACCGATTTCGTTCATGGTACTGGCATCATACATTCGTCCATTGATAATAGTGTATATGATGGATTCTGTATTTCGAATTTCCTCTAACGGATTTTTATCCATCACTACAAAATCGGCTAGTTTGCCTTGTTCTAATGAGCCAATTTGTTTGTCTAAACCAAGGTATTGCGCTCCATTCAATGTAGCTGAACGAATGGCTTCTAAATTGGTCATGCCTCCTTGTGCTAACATCCACAATTCCCAATGCGCTCCTAATCCTTGTAATTGACCGTGTGCTCCTAAATTTACTTTTACCCCAGTATCAGTCAGAGTTTTACATGCTTGAGAAGATAGTATATGTCCAGCTTCGTATTCTTCCATCGGGATCATGGTTCTGTGTCGTGAACGTGAGTCAATTATGGCACGTGGGGTGAAGGTAAGTAGCTTTTTGTTTTCCCAAACATTGGTAGTTTGATACCAATAATACTCACCGGAAACACTAGCATAGTTTACCACAAGGGTAGGAGTGTAGCCTGTATTACTGTTTTTCCATACTTCAACCACATCTTTATAAAGTGGATAAATAGGAACATTATGTTCAACTCCTGTATGACCATCCAAAATCATGGACATGTTATGATAATAGGTTGATCCTCCTTCAGGAACAACCAAAATATTTTGTTCCCTAGCGGCAGTAACAACTTGCTGTCGTTGTTCTCTGCGAGGTTGGTTGTAGCTTTTTACCGAAAATGCACCAAAAGCTTTAGTTCTGGTAATGGCTGAACGTGCATCGTCCAAATTGTTAACTACTGCTTTAAAATCACCATCTGCTCCATATAATATTATACCTGTAGAGTATAGCCTTGGACCTACAATTTGCCCTGATTTAATCATTTCAGCTGAAGTGAATATTGATTCCGTATGCGCTGAGGGATCATGTGAAGTAGTTACACCATAGGCTAGGTTTGCTAAAAAAGCCCAATTTTGCTGTGGTAATATACCATACCTAAACCCACGTACATGTGCGTGTACATCTATTATTCCGGGCATAATAGTTTTACCTTTCACATCAATAGTTTTAGCACCTGAAGGGATAGATACTTGGTCTTTAGAACCGATGGCTGCTATTTGATTATCTTTTACAATTATCACACCATCTTCAATTACTTCATCACCATTCATGGTGATAAGTGTTGCACCTACAAAAGCTAATTCGCCTTTGGGTTTGTCGGAGGTTAATGATAAGTTAATCTTTATACCAACAGTATCCATTGTTAGTAAACTATCAGGCGTATTGGCAACAAAACTGAATCGATCTTTTAAATCCGTAGAAAAATATTCATCTCCCAATGTCCAGAATATCTTTTTACTATCTGCTGACCAATGTAAATTAATACCCGCATCTTTGGCTACTTGAGCTACAGGTATAGCTTTAGTTTTAGCATTTAAGTCAAATGATTTTCCATTGAGATTCATTGGGGCTATGTACACCTTAAAAAGTTCCATAAATGCGATCCATTTATTGTCTGGACTAGGGATAAAGAAATTGGCATGGTCGCCTGTGAAATGAGTTCTTTCATC
>JAOUKH010000189.1 GCA_029882685.1 Cyclobacteriaceae bacterium | reverse complement strand
TAGCTACTGTAAAAAGATAATAATAGTTTGTAAATCAATAAAAATAATACACTAAATAAGTATGGGAGAGAGATAAAATGTAAAAGCAGGATAATTGGTTTGATATATAAGAAAAAAATAAATTTAGGATATAAGTAATAAAGAATACTAGCATGAAACTCAGAATTAATAAAGGTAACACATTACGGATTAGGATGTCTCAAACAGAGGCAAATGAATTGGCTTCTACTGGAAAAGTAGAGGAGGTGTTGAATTTTGGAAAAGCTACCTTGGTCTATACCGTAGAAAGTTCAAGTGATGAATCTGTTTCAGTAGATTTTAAGGATAATATCGTTTTAATAACTGTAAATAACAGTATAATAAATAAATGGTACAATTCTGATCAAGTAGGCTTTGAAACCACAATTCCATTACCTGATGGAAAGTCATTTTATGTATTGGTGGAAAAGGACTACAAGTGTTTAACGAAAAGACCTAATGAAGATGAATCTGATCTGTTTGAAAACCCTTTGGAAAAGCATAAAGATTAATTTGCTTTTGAAAATTAATTATTTGGAGATATGTCAGAAAACATAAGCGAATTATCAGGAAGAAAGGGATTGGATAATAATTTATTCGATAAGCTGGGTAAAGCTTCTGTGAAAAATGGTACGCCTGACAAAGAGGAATTACAAAGGTTGGCGAATGATTTTTTAATGGGTAATGCGATCATTTACGGAGCATCTTCCTTTTATGATTTTATGAAACCCGAAAATAAAGGTAAAAAAGCTTATGTGTGTAATGGGTCAGCATGTTTGTGTGCTGGTACTCAAGAATTGGTATATCAAAAACTTAAAGAACAGTATAAAGAAGAAGAAATTGGGCATATGACTTGTTTAGGTCGATGTCATGAAAATAGTGCTTTTCATATAGCAGGAAAAAATTACTCGGGAGGTGAACTTAATAATTTACCATCAATCATTACGAAAAAACATGGTAATGAAGACCACTATAATGTAGGAAGCAATGGTAGACACGCACTTACATTGGATTATGAAGGGTTTGAAAAGCATTACGCTATATTGAAAGAAACATTAAGTACAGAAGCATCTAATATTTTGAAGGAGGTGAAAAAGTCTAATTTAAGGGGTAGAGGAGGAGCAGGTTTTCCTATTGGACTCAAATTAGAATCATGTAGAAATGAAGATAGTGACACTAAATTTATTATTTGTAATGCCGATGAAGGTGATCCTGGAGCTTATTCCGATCGTTATTTACTAGAAGAACGACCACATTCTGTATTGTTTGGTATGATCGTGGCTGGATATGTAACTGGTGCTAATCATGGTATATTATACATACGTGCTGAATATCCCGAAGCAGTAACCACTATTGAAAGTGCTATTCAAGAACTGAAAAGCAATAATCTTATCGGTAAAAATATAAACGGCTCAGGCTTCAATTTCGATTTTAAAGTAATAAAAGCACAAGGGGCTTATATCTGTGGGGAGGAAACAGCATTGATAAATTCTATAGAAGGACAGCGACCTGAGGTACGTGTTCGACCTCCATATCCTGCTCAACAAGGATTGTTTAATAAACCTACTGTAGTAAATAATGTAGAAACATTAGCTGCATTGCATTATATTATTAATAACGGAGGTGAGGCATACAATAAATTAGGAACTGAAAAATCGACAGGAACAAAATTGGTGTGTTTGGATAGTTTTTTCAATAAGCCAGGGATATATGAAGTGGAAATGGGGACACATTTGTCAACTGTAGTAAACGATTTAGGAGGAGGTTTTAAAAAACCAGTGAAAGCGATGCAGATTGGTGGTCCTTTGGGGGGGATAGTTCCCATTTCAAAAATAGATGATTTAACAATAGATTTCGAGTCGTTTGCTCAACAGGGTTTTCTTTTGGGTCATGCTTCAATTGTGTGTATTCCAGAAGATTTCCCAATGATGAAGTATATCGAGCATTTATTTGATTTTGCTCAATACGAAAGCTGTGGTAAATGCTTTCCTTGTAGGTTAGGTACTAAACGTGGGCAGGAGATGGCAACTAAAGCATTGAATGAGAACTACAAAATTGACAGAGTGTTATTGGAAGACTTACTAGATACATTGGAGAAAGGATCGCTTTGCGCACATGGTGGAGGAATTCCGCTTCCAATAAATAATGCACTTCAATATTTTAATGAAGAGTTAAAACAGTATTTTTCTTAACCGCAAAGGTTGTAAAGAAAGGTTAAATGAAAATGGAATAAGAAGAGTAGTAAATAATCTATAGCGCACTATGTGTATTCTTTGTGCTCTTTGAGGTTTAATTATATTTTTAGTTATGAAGATTGCCTACATAAATAACTTGCCTTACGAATTTGAATCAGGTGAAACCATATTGAATTTTATAAATCGGGTTAAAGGCAGAAAATCTATCCCAACGTTGTGCGATGCTCCTAATCTTGATCCTTATGGAGCTTGTAGAGTGTGTAGTGTTGAAGTAGCATTGAAAATAAACGGGAAAACCAAAACTGTAGCCTCTTGTCATACGCCAGCAATAGAAAATTCATATATATATACCGATTCAGTTGAAATCCAGAATCTCCGAAAAAACATTGTTGAATTAGTACTTACTGACCACCCATTGGATTGCCTCACTTGTGAAGTGAATGGCAATTGTGAATTGCAAGAGGTTGCTGCACAAGTAGGTATTCGAGACGTTCGTTACCCAGAAGGGAAAAATCATTTAGATAGAGACAAAGATTTAAGTCATCCTTACATGACATCCGACATGTCCAAGTGTATTAATTGTTACCGATGTGTTAGGGCATGTGATGAAGTACAGGGGGAATTTGTATTAAGTATTGCTGGTAGGGGGTTTGATAGCAAAATCATTAAAGGTTTTGATGAAAATTTTATTGAATCGGATTGTGTGAGCTGTGGTGCTTGTTCCCAAGCTTGTCCTACATCTGCTATATCTGATGTATTTCAGTCAAAATCTGTAAATGCTGATGAAAAAATTAGAACTGTATGTACTTATTGTGGAGTAGGTTGCAACCTAGAAGTAGCCGTTAAAAATGGAGAAATACTTTCTATACAAGCTCCTTATGATGCAGCTGCCAATGGCGGACATACCTGTTTGAAGGGTCGTTATGCTTTTAAATTCTATAATCATGAGGACAGAATAAAAAGCCCCATGATAAAACGTAATGGAGAGTTTGAAAAGGTGAATTGGGATGAAGCTTATGATTTTATTGTTGACAAATTAACTCAAATAAAAGCTGAAAATGGATCTGATGCCATCGCAGGAATATCCTCTTCACGTACACCAAATGAAGAGAATTATATTATGCAGAAATTTATTCGTGCAGTGGTGGGGACTAATAATATTGATTGTTGTGCTCGAGTATGTCATTCACCAACTGCATTAGGAATGCAACGTGCATTTGGGACAGGAGCTGCTACTAACTCAATAGAGGATTTGGATGACACTGATTTTATATTTGTTATTGGTGCTAATCCTACTGCTGCTCATCCAGTTACTGGTGCTAAAATGAAGCAGAAAATGATGAAAGGGATTAAAAGCCTGGTGGTGGATCCTCGTAAAATTGAACTCGCCAAATATGCCACATATCATTTACAATTACGGCCTGGAACTAATGTAGCATTGCTTAATATGATGCTCTATTTTATCATCACTGAAAATGTAGTAGATCAAAATTTTGTAGATACTCGTTGTGAAGGATATGAAGCTTTCAAAAATGAAGTTCTATTATTAGATATTGATGATTTGGAACGCATTACTGGCGTGGATAAAAACTTAGTTCGTGAAGCTAGTGTTGCTTATGCTAATGCAAATGCAGCAATGGAGTTTCACGGATTAGGAGTAACTGAACATTCTCAAGGTACATTTACAGTGCAACTTATTGCCGATTTAGCAATGATTACTGGTAATATTGGTAAAAAAGGTGCAGGTGTTAATCCTTTACGTGGACAAAATAATGTTCAGGGTGCAGCTGATATGGGAGCTCAACCACATCAGGGAGCTGGGTATTTAGATGTAACCAATCCTGAAGTAAATGCAAAATACAATGCTTTTTATGGTAGAGAAGTACCTAACCACATTGGATACAAAATTCCCGAAATGTTTGATGCAGCAATTAAAGGTGATTTAAAAGCTTTATGGATTATTGGTGAAGATGTGGTACAAACTGACCCCAATACTATGAAGGTGAAAAAGGCAATGGATAGTGTCGATTTACTTGTAGTTCAAGAACTTTTTATGACTGAAACAGCCAAACATGCAACGGTTATTCTTCCTGGAGCATCATTTCTTGAAAAAGAAGGTACATTTACCAATGGCGAACGAAGAATACAACGTGTAAATAAAGTGGTAGATCCATTACCTGGAACAAAACCAGATGGACAAATTATTGTAGATGTTATGAACCGAATGGGTTATGATCAACCCGATTATTCTGCAGAAGGGATGCTAGAAGAAATTTCTCAGATTGTACCTTTTTTTAAAGGAGTAGTTTGGAATGAATTAGGAGATAATGGCAAACAATGGCCTGTACTCGAAGGGGGAGAAGACACTCAATTGTTACATATTGATGAATTTAAAAGAGGAAAAGGAAATTTTGAATTTTTTGAGTTTAAAGAATCAAATGAAGTAGAGACACATGAAAAAGATTACCCATATATTATCACCACCAATAGAGAGCTAGAACATTATAACTGTGGAGCTATGACACGCAGAACAGGGAATGTGGAAATTCTTGCCGAAGATGTTTTGTTGATTCATCCCAATGATGCAGCTGCCAATGGTATTGATGATGATGATATGGTGTGTGTAGAATCCCCCCGAGGGAAAGTAGATATAAAAGCTAAAATATCAGATGAGTTGAAGCCGGGGATTTTAAGCTCTACTTTTCACTTTCCTGAGATAATGTTAAATATTATCACCTCCGATGAGCATTGTTCAGAGGCGATGTGTCCTGAATATAAAGTAGTTTCGTGTAGAATAAGAAAAAGTAAAGGTAAATTCAAAAAAATTAAAAAGTCAACGGTTTAGGTTTTAAAAAAGCAGAAATGAAACAGCCATTTCAAACGTAAAAAACAGCACTAATAAAAATGAATAGACAAGTCCTTGTAAATTAAATTTTACAAGTGTTTTGAACCAGTGTTGTTTATATACTTTTAAAAATGAAACATAAGCATATGTACTAACGGTTATAAAGGAGAAAAAATTAACCCATGAACTTAAACTATCGCTTTCTATATAATAAAAACTAATGAGTAGTGTAATACCATAGATGAGATAGGCAAAGGAATGAAGGTGCAATGCATGAATAAGATGTTTTATGTAGAGTGCATTTCTCCTTAAATAGAATAGTTTTAAAAAGAGGGCAAACATTGGAAGTAGGATAAACATCATAAAAGGCAAATTTTTAAATGCAAATCCTATAAAATATTCAGTTTCCGTTCTTTCAATTTTTATCTTTTGTTTTACTATTAATAGTTCTATATTACTAGCTCCACCTAGGTAGATGGAGTCTAAAACTTGAGTTTCGGAAAAATCATCGTTGTCTTTTAGTTTGTGGTCATATAAATCCCAGTTGAATTTCCCATCGCCCATGAAGCTCATATCTTCTTGTTTCTTTTTACTCCTTTCTTTTGGAATAAAAACAGTGTCTGATTGGATTAAATAGTATTCTATAGCATCTTCATAACTCAATGTTTCTATTAATGATTTTTTTCCTTTTCAGGAAGGTTGTTGATGACCATTTTAAAAGCTAAATCACTCAACTCTTTTTTCATTTCTTTCAAATCATTCTCTGTAATTGCTTTACTATCAATATTGTTTGTAATGGATTTACTAGTTTGTTTTGTAGACTTATTTGAATCGTCTGTCGTAATTATTTTTTTACCTATGTTGCTAAATACAAAAAAGAAAAATAGGCTTATCACTAAATAGAGCCTTACAGAGTTAGCAAAACTCATTCTTTTTCCTTCATTGAATCTATTCGTGAGGTAACCTGGTTTTATAAAAAAAGGAAAAAATGAATGTGCAAATCTACTGTCTAGTGAAAAGTAGTTGCTAAAAAAATCAGATAATAGCGTGCCAAAAGAGACATTGTTGTCATTGTTCAGCTGTCCACATAGTGGGCAATAATTATATGAGCTATCTAAAAGGGCTTCACAATTAAGGCAGTTATTGTGTTTTCTACGTATTCTCATTAATATTATAGTATTTCAAAATATGGCTCAATAATACAATATTTCAGGTTTAATTTTATAAAAAAGAGATTACATAATACATGTAAAGCGATTTATTATTATTAAAAAGTATTAATTCATATATTTACAAGATGGTATCTTTGCCGAATTGGCGATTTTTTAAAGTATATTTAATTTTTTATAACATTAACAACGTGGTCATAGCTTTCAAAAAGATTCCCCTTTTATTACTTGTAATTCTTTTTGGCAAATCATTGTCTTCAGTAGCACAGAGATCTGGTTCTGATGATGCCCCTGTAACTTTTGAGGAGCTATATGATGCTCCCTATGACATCAATCAATTGTTTATTGGTTTTCAACCCATGTATGGTGAAACATTTGTTACGAATATCAATGGTGGGTTTGGATTTGAAGCCACCTACTTTCATCAGGATTTACTGCGTATTCATGCTGGAGCAAGACTAACTTATGGCCGAAAATTTGATCAAGAGAGAAATAGGGCCGAAAATAATAGTACATATATTGTTAATTATTACAGTGCAGAAGAAGCTACATTGATTGGTTCAGCTAATAGGAAAGGAATTACTAACCCGATTAGTCCATATAATTATTTTGAGATAGGAGGAACCTACCATATTAAAGATTTC
>JAOUKH010000188.1 GCA_029882685.1 Cyclobacteriaceae bacterium | reverse complement strand
TTTCTGTTTAGTTTGCTACCACTTTATTAGTTTTTATTCCTCAAATGGAAGCGTGTTTACTATGTTTTTAGTTTTCATAAGCTAGTCTGTTACCAGACGATACTTTTGTGTTTTATATAATATCAATTATTACATTTCTAATTAACCAATTATCAAATTAATTAAAGTCCTCTTTCCATTTCTCGTTGACTAAATTTAGCTTCAGTTAATCCTTTGTCAACTTCCACATTAGTTAATAAAATCTCTGTTTTGTGATTTTTCTGAACGTTGGCCATGGTTTGTTTTACTATTATCCAGTAGTCCCCCATTTTATTTAAACCTGTAATGGTTAGTGTCTTAAGTAATTCTTCATCTTCGTCATAAAAATCAATTTTCAAGGGAATATTTTTCTCTTTAGAAATCCAAGCCACTTTTTTCGAATACTGTTCTTCCTCCTTTGGTGTAGCTTGAACAACCCAAACTTCTTCTCCATTGTAAGTTTCACTTTTTATAAATTTATGATTATCTCTTTCAGGGTTTCTTTTCTCCATGTCTTCATAAGTAAAATCGGAACCCATGAATTCATTGTCTTTACTTGAGCTTGAAATCCTTTTCACCTTTTTCAAAGCTGGTAAATACAGCCATTGATCATCGTTTTTTGAAGCATCATCGTAAGACCAGTTCATGAAGGATGTGTTCTTTACATCAGCAGGAGAAGTGAAAAACATTATTTGCTTTTCTATTCCTTCTAAGTCGATAAAGTATTGATGTAGGTCTCTAACCCTTTCACTTCCTTTTTTATTAATTAATGTCATTTTCATGTCGCTTTCACCATCTTTTGGAGATTTACGATTATATACCTTGTAGGCTATCTCTTTAGCATCTTGCGCTAGTGTAGTGTAGCTACTTAGTAGAATAGTAAATATTCCGATTACTAATGTTATTTTATTCATCATTTTAAATTTTATTTATAATTATTTGTGCTATTGCATTATTCGCTGTGGTTTATTTCTTTTTTAAAATATAAATTTCCAATCACCAGTACAATAAACATGACGGTAACTGTGCCTATAAAACTAGTAAGCATATTTAATGATACAATTGCTCCAAGTGCAATATTTGATTTAAAAGCAGAGAAAGTAAGTACTAAAAAGCCAAGAATTACTACAACTGCATTAAAAGCTATTGCTCTACCTGAATGCGACATTGTTTCTTTTACTGTAATCGCTCTGTTTTGAGTTTTCAGCGCATTAATTTTGTACCTATCTATAAAATGGACGGCATAATCGATTCCAATGCCTATTGCGATACTTGAAATTAATGCAGTAGTAGTTTCTAGAGGAATACCTAACCAACCTAAAATCCCAAAAGAAATGATAGTGGTAATAAAAATTGGAATAGTAGCGATCAAACCAATTTTGAAACTTCTAAACATTAGTGAAAGTAAAATGATTATGATCACGAATGAATAGACCAAGCTTTTAATTTGGCCAATGAGTATCAAATCGTTAAAAACGAGTACTTTATATCCATTCCCTGCAAAATTTAAATCAATTCCCATCGCTTTAAAGTCATCTTTGTATTTCTCAACCGAAGCTATAGTCTCTTTAAGACCTTTTGAATTATCCCCTTTTAGTTGAAATTGTAAATTTGCCGTTTTAAAATCATCACTTACTACATCCCATAGCCCACCGGAGCCACCACTCATTTCATATAAAAGGAAATATTGAGCAATCAATTCTTGATTGTCAGGCACAGAATAAAATTTTTGTTGGTCTTCATTGAGAACTTTATTCATACGTTTAATAAAATCAACAACTGAAAATGTTCCTCCTACAATTTCATTATCAACATTTACTTCTTGCGTTAATTCATCTACCATTTGAAGCACTTTTGGAGATTTAAATTTACCCATTTTATCAGCTTCCAAAATAACATTAACAGTAGTAGTGCCCGTAAAATTTTCATTAACAAAGGCGTCTGTTGTTACTAATGGGTTACTATCAGGAAAACGGGCTAAAAAGCTTGAGTTAATCCATACTTTTGACATCCCGAATCCAAAAAACAATAATGCTAATAGTGTTATTCCCATCACTATTTTCTTTTGTTTTACCATTACATTTGCAAACTCTTTTGCATTTCGAGCAAAGAAATCGTCTTTATTATTTTCTGCTTTTTTAGGTGCTTTTGGTAACCCTAAAATATTGACAGCTGCAGGAATTAAAATCAGAGAGAAAAACATCGCCATCATTACGCCAAAGGCCGTAAAAACAGCAAAATATTTTATAGGAATAATATCAGATGTTAGCAACGCTAAAAATCCCACAGCGGTAGTTACAGAAGTCATCATTACAGGCTTAAACATCTCTGATGTCATGTTTTCTATTAACCGTTCTTTTGTCCAGTTGTTATGTTTTTGGATCATTAATTGCAAGTGGCTGAATAAATGAATAGCGTCAACAACACCAATGGCTATGAGCATTACAGGAATTAATGAACTAGGAGCGTAGATAGGGATTCCCACTCCGAGCATTAATCCAAATGTCCAGATGGATGAAAATAAAACAACGACTATAGAGATTAGTGTTGCCTTGAGACTTCGAAGTACAACAAATAAAACAATTATAATCAGCAGAATTACAATGGGGAACATCTTTTTTATGTCTTCTGGCATCAATATTGCCATTGTTCCTTCTACTATTGGCTGTCCTGCAACATAAATAACATCACCGTCTCCCTCATATTTTTTTGATATTTCTAAAATTTGATTGTATAAATCCTCTGTAAAACTGTTGTCTTTAATTTTAGTAAAAACCAAGGTGGCAGTTCCGTTTTCTGAAACTATTCTTTTATGCACCATCTCATTTGAGATAACTCCTTCTTTTATTTCATCAAATTTTTTCTGGGTTTTAGGTATCCTTTTGTAAAATTCTTCTATCTCCAATCCTTCTTCAGAACCTTTAATGTTGTCTGCAGTATATAATGAAAGCACATCTTCTTTGTCTTCAACAACATCTAAATTTTGTATTTCTTTTGTAAGGTCTTTTACTTTTTGAAAAGTATTTTCGTTATAAATACCACCTTTATTTTCGATAGCAATTATAATTGCATCACGAATATCAAACATCTCTTCTGCTTTATCGCTATAGATAAAAGCAGGATGGTCTTTTGGCATGTAAGTGTCTAGGTTTGTTTCTAGTGCGAAATTTGTTTTTATGCTATAAATACTAGCAATTGTTATTACCCCAATTAGTAGCAGTGTTAGTTTGCTGTTCTTAAGTACAATCTCAGTTATTTTTTTCATATTTTTTTATTGTTAGCGATCGCTAACATTTTGGTTTAATTTTTTTTACAAATAGATCATTTTAACTAGAATGGTCTTATTAGTATTTAATTCAAACTTTGTTTTCTTAAAGTTTGGTCGGTTAAGTGGATTAATAGATTCGAGGTTTGAAAAACCAATTCCTTCTGCAGGTAGAATAAAGCCCTTATCAATTTTACCATCTTCATTTTCATCATGTAAAATATTAACTGCATATATTCCGGGAGGAAGATTTTGGAATGTAGTGTTTGATGTATTGCTAATTATTTTAGACTTTAATTGTTTGTAATAATTTCTATAATGTTCATCTGGTATTGAGCCGTCTTTGTTGTATAAACTAAACTGAACTACTCCATTTGAATTAAGCAAGCCGCTTACACTCACTGTTAGTGAATAGGTTTTTTCTTCATTTTGATAAATAAAAGAGGTGAGTATTACTCCTGTAATTAACAATAATGTTATTTCTTTTATTTTCTCCATTTTTCAATTCTTAAATAAGTTAATACTGTAAAAACGAGTGTTAAACCTGTTCTAAAAAACATTGCTCCTATTGTTCTTGTTTCATGAATTCCTCCCGCATTGATATGGATAAACAAGCCGATCAGTCCTGAAATTAAAATCAAAGTGGACAGACCTAAAAGCTGATAAGACCATTTTTTTAATTTCAACAATCCGTAGGCAGATAGCAAGTAAAGAGTGCTACTGATAAAATTTGCCCAAACAACAAACAACACATAATTCCCTTCTTTTGTCCTAATCCCAAATAAATCAAAGATTACGGAACTGCTTAAAAACAAGGTTAATATGGCAAACGCAGTGAGTATTGCGATTAAAATATATGTAAGTATTTTTTTCATTTTTAACTGGTTTAAGTTAGCTAACACTAACTTTTTAAGGTAAATTTTTTTATTTATTTTTTAATAACAATTCTATTGTGTTCCGAAGTTCTTTTCCTTTTTTAATTAAATTAAAACTAAAGCCAGATAATCTCCACTCAAGGACTGTAAGACGCATTCCTCCCATCACAATAGTTGTTAATTGTTCAGCATTTATGTCATTTCTAACACTTCCCTCGTTTTGTCCTTCCTTAATAATGTTACTTACCATTATTTTTTTTTGAGTCATTATTTCTGATACGACTTTAGATAGTTCACTGTCATATTGAAA
The DNA here is from genome assembly GCA_029882685.1 of Cyclobacteriaceae bacterium. GTDB lineage: Bacteria > Bacteroidota > Bacteroidia > Cytophagales > Cyclobacteriaceae > JAOUKH01. The sequence goes on along the minus strand of JAOUKH010000188.1, from coordinate 2,408 downwards.
ACTAGTTTCTGCAAAAATCACCATAACTATAGCTGGAAAATTTGTAAAATGCTTGAATTGGAAAGCAACCATTTTATTTATCTTCTTCAGACCTGATAAATCAGAATTTACAATACGCTTTAACTCTTTACCTAATTTTTCTTTGTAATAGATTAAAACAGATTTAAGAATTTCTGTTTTTCCTTTGAAATGGCGGTATAGAGCAGGTTCTGAAAACCCCATTTCTGCAGCTAAATTCTTAATGGTAAGGTTCTGAATCCCACTTTCACCAATTAGTTTAGTTGTAGCTTCTATAATATCTATTTGTCTTTTTGATAAACTCACACTGCAATGTTAGTGAATACTAACTAATATTGTAACTATTTATTATTAATATATTTTTTTAACAAACGAATAATGAGTTGAATAATACGGTATGGGGTATAAAAAAGCTCTTTCTATTAAGAAATAGCGCCCTTTATTAGTGATCTCGACAGGATTATTAAAATAGGACTTAATTCGTTGTATGGGCTGTTTTTTAAAAAAGTGTGACGAATTTGTGACAAAAAGCATGCTAATTGCCCCTATTCAGATAAAATCCTGTAGAGTTCAAGATTCAAATAATAGTGGTGTCCAGACATGGTCTTTTTCTCCAAGATTCGAAGTTTGCAGAGTTCATTAAGATAATTTCTTGCAGTGCCTTCTGCATAGATTTTAGCATCAGTTAAATGACTCACCTTTGTGAGAGGTTGTGTAAAGATCATTTTAACCAGTTGCTCTGGTTTACGAATCTTCGTATCCTCTTTAATTGCGTCTATAATTCCATCTTTTGCTGAAAGTATATCATTGATTTTATTGAATGTTAGGTTTGAGGTTGCCTCTATTGCCTTGAGAATAAACAATATCCATCTTTCCCATTGACCTCTTTGCGTGACTCCTGCTATTAAAGAATAATAGTCATTTTTGTGATCGATGATATAACGGCTTAAGAATAAGATTGGAAAATCTAGTAATCCCTTTTCGGTCAATATGTTGATGTTGAATATTCTTCCTACACGACCGTTTCCATCTCTAAACGGATGAATTGCTTCGAATTGGTAATGTGCTATTGCCAGTTTGATTAACGGATCAATTGGGTAGGTCTTATCATCATTGACGAATTCGATCAAGTTTTTTAATTTGGATTCAATCACGCCTTTTCCTCTTGGAGGAGTATAAATGGCTTTTCTAGCATTTGGCCCACTTCCTCCTTGGCGTATATAAATATGAGCACTGGTTGGTCGGATGCCGTCAGTTGTTTTCTTTATCCTGCGATAGGTTTTGATGAAATAGTCTTCGCTAAATTCATTATTATTAATAAGATAATCATGACCAGACCACAATGCTTCTCTATACCGTAAGACTTCTTTTGGAGCACCTTTTAGTGTAGTGTCTTCTTCCTTCTCACTATATGCTTGGTATAGTTCATCATCTGTGGTAAATATATTTTCAATTTCACTCGAAGCTTTAGCCTCTTGTAAACTAATGGTATTAATCAAAACGCCTTGATTTATAGCAATTGATCTGCCATGTAGACGACCTAATGCAGCTTTTGCATTAGCAAGTTGCTCCATGATGTTGACTGTTCGATAAAGTTCTTCATGGATAGGCAAATCTGGAAGATCATTCCATGGAACATTTCGATCTGGATTGATTGTAAAAAGTGGTTTTTTCATTGTTTGATACCTGTATTTTAGTAAACATCAAATAACTCTCTATATCAATGTTTACTCTAAAGTAGACTATAAAAATGATGTTGACAAGTTGACAAACATTAAATAAGACATGTTTTAATGTCTACTATGGGAATAGGCATCAAATCTCAATTGTACCACTGAAATATGGTGTAAGAGGTAAAACCGTTTTACGGGTTCACTTAAATAAATTCCTGTCGTATTTGAGAAACAAAAACCCCTGGTCGATAGTCGTCTGTTTATGCCGATCATCGGGGCAAACTACTAGATAGAAGCCATCGTTATATTCTTTGTAAGTATTGGGCTGATTTATTAGCCATTATTGTGATTGACAGTTTGAGAGGATATCGTGTATTCTCAAAATGTCAAATAAACGATCTTCGAAAGTAAATTATAAGTAATAAGCCTTCAATGGTTACTAATACACCGTAATTAGAATACAAGAGTCAAACTATATATTTAAAAGATTATGAATAAATACACAAACACTCTTTCGGCTCTTGCCCTCATTTTAGGACTATCGATGGCCTCTTTCACCGGGTATGCACAAGGCATGTATGCCTCCTTAAATGCAGGTTATAATTTTGCATCAGGCGCTCAAACCTTAGCCGTAAATACTACTACCACTGCTAATAGTGATATTTCAGAAGCTGTTAATATATCACTAGGAAAAGGAATTAATTTATCCGGTGCCTT
>JAOUKH010000187.1 GCA_029882685.1 Cyclobacteriaceae bacterium | reverse complement strand
GTTATAAAATTGGTGAATTAAAGATTAAAGCTCTAAGAAAACGTGCGGAAGAACAATTAGGAGAAACTTTTGATATTCGAGAGTTTCATTACCATATATTGAAAAATGGAGCTGTCCCTTTGCCCATTCTTGAGGAAGAAATAGATGCCTACATTAAATCTGCTCTAGAGGTCAGTATGAAAAAATAAATTATACAAAGAGTGGTTTTTAAATAACTACCATCCGATAAAAACGTATAATGTGTTTATGGGTTAAAACACCTCTATTATTCCCTTGAGGAGAGAATTAATGAAGTGTTTTTCATTGCTAAACAAAAAATGTTTTAAACAAGTGAACTAAAGATGCAAGAAGAAAAACAAGCAGTACTTCAATCCACGATTACTTGTCCCAGCTGTGGATATAAAAAGGAGGAGACTATGCCAACGGATGCTTGCCAGTATTTTTATGAATGCGAAAGCTGTCATGTATTGATTAAGCCTAAAAAAGGAGATTGTTGCGTTTACTGTTCTTATGGTACAGTGAAATGTCCACCAATACAAGTAGGTGATAATCAAGGCTGTTGTGGATAATAATCGTTCAAAGTAGCATATTTTATGCACTAAACGGACGTAAACGAAGTGTTTTGGTGCTTATTGCCTTATGTTAACTATATTTTTTATTGGCTCGTATTTTGTTAAATTTTTTTTGGAACTTACGTACTAATCCATAGATTTGAGTTTCATTAATTATATAAATTTTCAATTAAACCCCCACGTGCACAATATGGTATAGATCTCTACGTTAACCAAATGTAAACTTTAATGGAGAATTATAAGCTGAGTGACAGTAAGTTATTATCACTTTACAAAAATGGAAACGAAGGAGCATTCGAACAACTGCTAACAAAGCATAAGTCGAGAGTTTATACCACCATTTATTTAATTGTAAAGGATGAATGCATTGCTGAAGATTTATTACAGGAAACGTTTATTAAAGCAATAAATACTATAAAATCAGGTCGATATAATGAAGAAGGCAAGTTTTTGCCATGGATTTTGAGAATAGCCCATAATATGGCTATAGACCATTTCCGAAAGCAAAAAAGATATCCTACCATCGTTTTAGAAGATGGAAGCCCTGTACTAAACACTTTGGAGTTTAGTGAAAATTCATTTGAAACGGCTCAAATTGAAAAAGAAACGCATGACGCACTTAAAGACTGTATAAATCAGTTGCCTGAAACACAAAAAGACGTGTTACTAAAACGACACTATATGGGGTTGAGTTTTCAGGAAATTGCCGAAGAATCGGGGGTGAGTATTAATACAGCTTTGGGAAGAATGCGCTATGCTTTAATCAACCTTAGAAAAATGATGAAACAATATAATATAGCGTATGATAAAAACTTTTACCCAAGATGACGTAGTCAGACACCTTTATAATGAAACTTCTAAGGCTGAACAGGCTGAAATGGAACAGGCATTACTTTGTGATGCCCAGCTCGAGGCCACTTATAATGAATTAAATGCTGTGAAGAATCAATTAGAACATGGTTTTATAAATCCATCTGACAAAGTAGTGAACTCTATTATTGATTATTCTCGTAAGAGATAATCAATCTTCCTTTCTAATTTCATTACCAATTTATCTTTTGTCTAACATAAGATTAAGGGAAATGGTATGTGTTAAGGTTTCATTCTAAATATTAGTAAGAGTGCTTATCAAAAATGCCTTCATTATACTGAGATTCAATCAATAAAATCTCAGTAGCTTCTATGAGGTGATATTCTAATTCATAACTTTGGTACTTCCAACGAAAAACAATTGAAAGTTACCATTGTTCATCAGTATTTTAAACACCCTAGTGAGGGGGGTGCAATACGCTCCTACTACCTAGCGAAGGGGCTGTTAGAAAACAATCATGATGTTGAAGTAATTACAACTCATAACAGAAAAACACTCCATATAAAACGGATTGATGGTATAAAAGTGTTTTACTTACCCATTTACTATGATAATACTTTGGGAAAGTATCAGCGATTAATGGCTTTTATAAAGTTTGTTTTCCAATCAATTAGAGTAATACACCAAAATAAACGACCACAACTCCTTTACGTAATTTCAACACCACTCACGGTGGGTGTTGTTGCGCTTTGGACTAAATTATTTTTACGTATTAGATATGTTTTTGAAATTGGTGATTTGTGGCCTGAGGCTCCTATTCAATTAGGTTATATCAAAAATCCTTTACTAAAAAGAACCCTTTACTGGTTTGAAAAAGTAGTCTATAATCAAGCATATAAAATTGTTGCTATGTCTCCTGATATTGAAAAAATCATCGAAAAGGGGAATAAAGTAATCATGATTCCAAATATGGCAGATTGTGAATTTTTTGTGCCTGAATCTAAATCTTCTGAACTATTGGACTTATTTGGAATAAGTGATGAGTTTGTTATTGCTTATTTAGGAGCAGCAGGCAAGGCTAACCACTTAACCTATTTATTAGATGCAGCTAAAGCACTTCAAAACTGTTGTTTGAATGTAAAAATTTTGGTAGCTGCCACAGGAAGTGAATTAGAGCATTTTAGAATGGAAGTATTGAGTACCACACTTAATAATGTAACGATTACTTCATTTACCAATAAAGGTGGGGTTAAAGAGTTATTATCTATTAGCGATGCAGTATATGTATCGTTTGCTGGTGTGCCTATACTCGCTAGTGGAAGCCCTAATAAATTTTTCGATGGATTAGCTGCTGGAAAAATCATCATTACAAATTTTGAAGGGTGGATAAAAAAAGAAATAGAAACAACCCAATGTGGGTTTTGTTATACTCCAACAAATACTGATGAATTTATTCAAAAATTAATACCTTTTATTGAGGATGATACTTTGAGAAAGCAAGCACAATTAAATGCCAGAAATTTAGCCGAGAAGAAGTTTTCACGAAAAGGTTTAATTGAGGAATGGGTGAAGTTGTTTGAGAAGACTTAGGATAAATCTCGCCATCTTTAAATTAGTCACCGCATCATCTTAATTTAAACCCAAATTCCTGAAGTTCTTTCTCGGTAAGCTCAATTACATTAACATCTAACCTTATGTTTTGTAAAGGTGTGTCTAGCGAATCAGTTTCCACTTTTGCAATAGCATCTAGAACGTCTAGCCCTTTAAATACCTGTCCGAAAATCATATAATCTCCATCCAATCGAGGGAGACCTTCTTTGTTTTGAACAATGTAGAGCTGGCATCCTGCCGATAATTTTTCAGGATTATTATCTCTTCCAGCCCCTACTGCTCCATAAATATGTTTAATACTATCGTTAAATTCAGGTTGTAATAAATAAGGAGAGTCGCTAAACCCATCAGGAGTATCTGGACAACCTCCTTGTATTACAAAATTTTTGATTACCCTATTAAACGTTAATGTATCCCAATAATTTTCATTCGCCAATTTGATGAAGCTTTCCTTATGAATAGGGGTTTCATCGTACAGCCAAAAAAGCATTTCTCCCTTTTCAGTCTTTATTTGACCTACCGGAAAAGTTTGCTCTCCCTGCTTGGGTGTACATGATATAACACCCAAGGATATAAAAAGTAGTATCATTTTGGTTAATATGCTATTCACTCTCATTTTTATATACTATTTCAATATTATGCGGTTATTTTCTACATGTAACGGAGTGTGGCTATGAAAATCAAAATTATTTTTCAATCTCTTCAACAGTAGCCCCAGCATAAATCGAATTAAAAACTAACTTATAAGTAACTCTAGGCTGCCCTCTAAATTGTGGACGAAATCCAAATAGTATTACATTGCCATTACCATAACCTACTCTCATTAAGGCCCCCTTACCTCCTATAGATTTTTTTTCGTTTAGTGCCCAACCACTCATTAACAAGTCTTCTTTTGCATAGTTTGCTACAGTAGTTACATCGGGACGAGCACCAACTTTTACTGTTTTCTCATTTCCTCCTTCACCTACATTTTCCTTTACTAATATTTCAAACGCTCTACTACGATTAAATGAAGCCGCCACTTGTTCCTGCATGCCAAACGCAAGTGGATTAGAAGTGTCAATATCTGTTCTTATTAGAGAGCCAGGAATAAAAAATTGTTTGTCTGATAATCCTTTTACAGGATTTTTTACAGGCAGTCCAAACTGATCGATCACAAAATCACTAGCTCTATCAAATGTTATGAGTGTTCCTCCCTTTTCGACATACTGTTTTATCATTAATGATCCTTCAAGTCCCATTCCACCAGTATATTCTTCAGGCATAAAACCCTTTCTATGCCCATTCAATATTTGTTCAGTAGATTGGTTAGGTATAATAATGGCATCAAATTGAGATAGGTCTCTTGTTCTGATATCACTATCATGCAGTGTGTCCCAATCAAAATTATATTCTGTTAGAAGCCATCGTGTCCAGCCTTCATCCATATTAGGAACCCAAGATTTATAAATGCCAACCTTTGGCTTATGCATTTCTTGTTTTGATATGGAAGGAGCTTCATTAATACCGGTAAAATCAACACCATGTTCAGTAGCTAATTCAGTTACCTGATCATGTGCTCCTGCAATTATAAAGTCTCCTTGACTTATTTCACCACTTGCTTCTGTAATTCTATAAATAGATACCCCTGATGCTAATAACTTATTAATTACATTGTATGCTGCATTATTTTTACCACTTAATATATAACCATAATTTGCTTTTTTTACTTTACCTGGAGTAATGGAACTTCTACCTGTAATCTCTTGAGTTTTTACCTCAAAAGGATCTGATATTTTATCCACAGCCACTCCCATTTGCATGGGAAGTGTCCAGCCTGCTAAATCATATGGTGGCACAGGAGGGCCTCCTGGGTATTCCTCTTTATTAGGATAGTTTTGTTTTTCCATTAGATCAGTTAGGTAAGGTCGAAATGCTTGTTCGGCATAGATAATAAATGATCCTTCCTTATACTTTTTATCACCCACTTTAAACTCTTTAGAAGCTTGGTGTACTTCAATTCCTCCTCCTCGTAATATATTCACGAGGTTGATGGCTTCTCCCTCGTCCCATGTGGTAGTTGGAATTACATAGGCATAACAGCTATCTAGAATCGTCCCATTAACTGCGTCCTTGCCCATTTTATAAATGTTGTATAATAACTCTTCCTTTCTATCAGCTGCATAATCTAACACACCCATTGATCCTGTAATCATGTAGTCTACAGCATCTCTAAAATGAGATTCACCACCCTTCCACGGATAAGGATAAAATATTTTTGTTCCATCTACTGTTACGTTTCCACGACTATGTCCGATGTACTTTGGTATTGAATCGGGAGGGTAAAACCTTGGTGTTGGGGTAGCATGGCTAGTTTCTGTAAGAATACCTATCATGTTATGAAAATAGGGTGTTGTTCTACCTCCACCATTCCACCACATGCTATACTGTAAATGAGAAACAACTCCTGACATGTTTTTCATCGCAAAGCGATTAGTCATAGCAGTACCAATAAGGTTAGTTCCTGTAGTCACTCCTGGGTGAATAGAAGGGTTGACTGGATCGGAAAATGGAGGGACAAATATTCGCGACCAACTTGGTCCAGTTTGATGTTGATTATAAACTATTTGTGGATACCATTTGTTGTAAAGCTCTTCATTTACATGATATGTTTCAGGCATGTTGTTCATGAACCAGTCTCTGTTATTATCATGACCTACATAATGATGATATAACCATGGTGGGTTTGTTGTCTCAAAAGGAGTTCCAAGTTGTTGTCGATACCAGTCAACAACAATATCTAAACCATCAGGATTCATAACAGGCATCAAAACAAAAATGACATTATCTCTTATCTTTTTCATTTCATCGGACTCTTCTGTTGCAACTCTCCATGCCAACTCAGATGTCATCTGACCATGTGCTTTTTCTGAAGCATGCATTCCTCCATCAATCCAAATAACTGCTTTACCTTCTTTAGAATACTGAATAGCTGTAGCTTCATCAATTTTAGCTCGTGCCATCGACTCACTTATTTGTCTGTATTCTTCTAGTTTAGCAAGATTTTCTTCACTTGAAATAAACAACAGAAGCATTGGTTTACCAAGTACTGATTTCCCAATTTCTGTTTTTATCACTCTAGGAGATGCTTCAGCTAATTGTCCTAAATAATCAAGAATTTGATTGTAATCAGCAAGTTCATAGTCAGCACCAACTTTAAACCCATAAACATCTTCAGGTTTTGGTACTTGGGCATTAGCAAAATGAAAAATCGTTAGAAGTAAAAGAAAAATTATTCGTGTAAAAATGGTTTTCATTTTATATATGGTTTATTTCTGGCAAATAAACGCTAAACCATATTAATTCCAAACCACTCGTAAGTTATGTTGTAATTGCACTATAATAATATTAAATCACTTGCCAGGTCTATATTTAGATTCTTGAAACATGTTTTTTGCATTCTTTTGCTTCATCAAGTCCCTTAGGTTCACCTCTTTTTTATCGACATATTGATTTACAATTTCCCAACCTAGCCAAGTTCCTATTCTTCCTGGACACTTATCACCTATTTCATACGTTTTAGGTCGCTCCCCTAAATACTTTTGTTTTAAAAAATTGTCTTGTGCATACAATAGTTCTTTATCAAGAAAATGTGCCCAAATAGTACTTACATTTTGTTTACTACCCTCAATTTCTTCAGAAGTATAACCAATAATAGTACTGTCGGGAGTACAGGGCATCATTGTTTTAGCAAAATAATACGCCTTACCATACGAAATCATGTCAGCAAGCATCGTTTTATCATTAAGATCACTGGCATTATATTGAGAAGAAATACCATATAATAGCATCACTGAAGGTACAATATATTCCTTGCTATACTTTTGCAGAATATAACTAGGAAAGCCAATTGGACGATATTTAGCTCCGCTTCCC
>JAOUKH010000186.1 GCA_029882685.1 Cyclobacteriaceae bacterium | reverse complement strand
TTACTACCATTTATTAGCTATATTTTTTTATTGTTAGGAACATGATATTTATATCTGAAAGAGGGTGTATTGATTTGTTCAGATACTTGGCTTCGAGTACTTCAGCCCACGTACCCGAGAGCCTTACTCTTCTTTTCTAGTCTCTAGTAAAATAAAGATTCAGGATAAATTAAACCCACATTATGCAATGGAGAAATGCACTAGAAATATTTTATAGAAGACTGTATATATAAGTTATCAAGTAATTAATTTTAAATTATACTAGATGTTTTACTATTAATTCCTCTAATTATGTATTTTTAAAATTAAGATCATCATTACTCCAAGAATGACCAACAAATACATTAATAAATTATTCTTATTCTACTCTATTTTATTAACGACCAATCTATTCGCACAACATGATGCCCTAGTTACCGATTACAGTACCACTATAAAATATAATGGCACTGAATTAATAGAAGAATATTCGCATACTATTCAAATTAATAGCAAACGATCGAGCTGGATAGCTGATGTAAGAATCCCTTATGGAGGAAAAGAAAAAATAGAAATTATCGAAGCCGTTATCCTAAATTCAAAAGGTGAAGTTGCAAGGAAATTGAAGAAGAAGGAAATAACAACTCGAAGTGATATTTCATATGGGTCATTTTATGAAGATGATTTTATTAAAGGTTTTAGTTTAAAATGGGATAGTTACCCTTACCAAATAAAATATACCTATCGGAGAACCACAGAACAATTTCTATATATAACTTACTGGGAACCAATATTGTACTATAACATTCCTACAATCAATGCATCATTAAACGTTGAATTACCAAACGATTATGAAGTAGCCATTGATGACTCAGAAGTATTTACAAAACAGGTTGAAAAACTAGAAAAAAGCACTTTATATATTTGGAAAATAACAGCACAAAAAATACAAAAGGCAGAGAAGTTAGGCCCTCCTGTTCAAGAGTTCCTTCCATCAGTAAAAATTATTCCGAAACATTTTACTTATGGCATAAGTGGTATGACTGACAGTTGGTCGAATTTTGGCAATTGGATATTCCATTTGAATGAAGGACTTAATTTACTCACTTATAGTGAAATTATTAAAATAGATGAACTGGTAAAAGGCATGATAGACAAGAAAGAAATCATCAAAACATTGTACTACTATATGCAAGATAACACGCGCTATATAAATGTAGCAATAGACGTAGGTGGTTTAAAATCCTATCCAGCATCGTATGTATGCAAAAATAAATATGGAGACTGCAAAGCCTTAACGAATTACATGAAGGCTATGTTAAAATATGTAGGGATAGATTCCTATTATACTATAATTCATGCTGGAGATAATCCAGTACGAGTTGATATCGACTATCCAAGTCAGCAATTTAACCATGTCATTTTAAATGTGCCTTTGGAAAAGGATACCATTTGGCTGGAAAATACTTCTAATTACCACCCCTATAATTATTTAGGAACTTTTACACAAAACAGAAAAGCATTATTGGTAAATGGGACAGAAAGCCAACTCATTAATACTCCCAAATTGAGTTTAGAGAAAACTAAGGAAGAAAGCACTTATCTATTTAATTTGGATAATGTTGGTAATGGCACATTACAACTTCAGCAAAAACTACTTGGAGACGCATTTGAAAATCATAAATATGTATATAAGGAGCTGTCGCATGAAGATCAAAAAAAATATTTATTAAAAAACACACCTTTCAAAAATGCTGAGTTTACCTCATGGAAATATCACCAACGAGATCGTGATATCCCAAGTATTGACCTAGAAATGAATATAAATCTGAAAAATCAAATCAGGAATATTGCTGGTAGTTTGGTTATTAACCCTGTTCCCTTAGATATTAATAATTTTAAAACCACTTCAAAAAGGAGGACTCTCATTAGAATAAATTATCCCATATTCAAAGAAGATTCTATAGTATACTCTCTACCCTTTATAAATAACTACACAGTAAAAACGCCTGAAAACACTGAAATAAAAACAAAATACGGTAGCTATTTTGTGAAATACAGTATTAATGAAGGTAAAATTGAAGTAAATAGATCTTTTCAACTTTTTGCTGGAGAATACCCTGTTGAAGAATTCTCAAATTTTGCTACTTTTTTTGAGGCAATTAGTGCTTACCAAAAACAATCTCATATTATTCTAAAACCTAACTAATGAAATATTTTTTAACTTTACTTGCTGCTTTTGTAACCATTTATGGCAAAGCGCAACTAAAACCAGTTGAACTCAGTAAGGTAAGTATGGAAGAACTCACCATGACTTCCTATGATAAAGATCCTGAAGCAGAGGCAGTGGTACTATTCGACAAAGGTGAATCCTATTTTTTCGATACTAGTACTAGCTTTGATATACGATTTACTCGAATTAATAAAACCAAGATATTAACTAAAGCTGGAGTAGAGTTTGCGGAAGTTTCTATTCCTTACTATGTAGATGGCTATGGTAAAACGGAAAAAATTGTATCTATTGAAGCATACAGTTATAATTATGAAAATGGTAATGTAACCAAAAAAGCATTAGATATTTCTACGGTTTATGAAGAAAAAATAAATGATTGGTGGATGTCCAAAAAATTTGTTTTTCCAGATGTAAAAGAGGGTACCGTAATTGAATATAAATATGTGAAAGAAACCCCTTTTCATTTTAACCTCCCAGACTGGAACTTCCAAAGTACTATTCCTACTGTATATAGTGAATATGTGGTGAACATGATTCCATTTTATGAGTATCAATATATAGTACAAGGAACAAATGAATTTACCTATGAAAACTCAGAGCCAGCAAGAGGAAAAGATAGATATTTAGCAGGAAGTAAATACAGGGATTTGGTAAATACATATGTAATGGAAGATGTACCTGCTTTTAGAGATGAGTCATTCATTACCTCTATTGATGATTACATTATAAAAATAGATTTTCAATTGGCAAAAGTTAAAAGGCTTTCTGGAGCTGTTATTGAAATTATCACGACTTGGGAAGAAATGAATGAGAAATTGCTAAAACATGATAGTTTCGGAAAGTACATTCAAAAAAGCGAAAAACATGCAAAGCTACTATTTGAAACAACCCTAAATATTAAAGGAAAAACGGATGATGAAAAAGCCAAATTAATTATCGATTATGTAAAATCTGCTTACTCTTGGAATAAATATCGAGGGAAATATGCAATGGAAAAATTTAAAGCATTTACTACTCAAAAAACCGGCAATTCTGCCAACATAAATTTATTTTTGATAGGTCTTTTGAAAGCAGCCGGTGTAAATGTCGAACCTGTAATTTTAAGCACAAGAAATAATGGTAAAGTCACAGCACCATTCTTAAAAATGTTTAATTATGTAATGCCATTAATAAAAACCGAAAAACAATCGTTTTATGCAGATGCTACTGAGTCTTTAGTTTCGTATAATCGAACACCTATTAGATGCTTAAATGATAAAGCATTATTAGTGAAAAAAGACGAGGCAATATGGTATGATCTCTATTTAAATGAAGTAGCTATTAGTAATAATAATATTAGTATAAACATTGGATCAAATAGTTTAGAAGCTAAAACCATATTGTCTGTTCAAAAAACGGAATATGAATCATACTTAAATAAAAACACTTTTGGTGAAGACACATTGAAAGTCAAAAATCATTTCCTTACCAAAGGGTTTAATGAAATAGGAAAAACAAAAATTATTAACTACTATAAAAACTATAGGCCGTATATTGTTGCAGTAGAAGGGAAGACAGAGGTGGAAAAACTTGATGGTAAATTTATAGTTTCTCCTTTTCTTAAATTACCCATTTCTGAAAATTTATTAAAACAAAAAACACGAACGTACCCTATTGATTTCATCTACAAAACCAACACAAAATATAATTCTACGATTACTTTTCCTACCAATTACAAGATTGTAAGTGTTCCTGATAATTTTAAAATGGCAAATGAATTGGCTGAAATTGAAATAAAGTATGAGGTGTTTAATTCAAAAATTCAAATAACTGGAAATTATAATTTTAAGAAGGCAATTTATCAACCTGATGATTATAAACGTTTGAAATATTATATGGATACGATTGTTAGAAAGTTTAACGAACAAATTGTTCTAGAAGAATAGAAATTCACGATAAACGAGTTTTAAATATATTTCTACCACGAATTTAATAGAAATACCTTATAACAGATTATCTAGTTAAATAATAGAAACAGGTGTTTAGAAGATATCCGTATAACTTATGTTGTTTCGTTTGTGAGGCACAAACAAGGGCTTTAGAAGAATGGTTAAATGTAAGCGAAAAAAACAATAAGATTATTGTGTTATTTTTAATATTCTGCCAAAAGCGTGCCGCAGACCTGTATGATTATAATTTTATTCGTATTCCTGCATTCAATGAACTAGGTACAGTAATAACAATATTCTTCATAATATCGAACCTTATTTTAATAGGGATATCAACTTTATCTGAGACAGGGATATAATAATTAGCCGAGAGGAGTAAACCTAGTTTTACCCCATCCATTATATTAAGCTCTGGGCCTATATCAAATACAAAAGCACTAGCTACTTCATATCGAAGAATGGGTGTAATCTTAATTGCAGAAACAGAATACTCACGATAAATGGTTTGAGAGCCAAAAGGAACTGCAACACTATACCAATACAAAGATTGATACATTACTTCTGAGCCGAAACTAACATTTCCTTTAGACCCAAAGAAATATTGCCCGCTTATCCCATAATTTATCACCTCCCAATCTGTTGCGAAAGCTCCAGCTATTTCGTCTTTTTCAACCAGACTTTCGATATCTATTACTGTGGCACCTATGCCTACGCTGAATTCAACTGAATTTTGAGAAACTCCCACTAGTGGATGTAAAAAAATTAGGACAATAAATTTAATATTTTTCATAACCGTTCATTTTATAAATAAAATCAAAACTTATTTCGTTGAAATTATTAGAAAATAATCAATATTAAACCCAACACCCGTCTACTACATATAATGTTTGTTATCTATCTTATATTTAACATAATTCCAGTTACTTCATTAAATTGATAATTTAGAAGAACAATTAAATATACAAAAAAACGTGATACTGCTATTGTGTTTTTCTTAATATCCCACCAAAATAATAGCAGGTAAAAAATCTATTTTTGGTTATTCAACTACTCTATTTTGACGTTATTAAAATCCGCAACTTTTGTGTTATGAATAATCTCATGGTAAGGATGCAACATCAGAAATGTCGAACTAAGAGAATAGTAAACGGCTGAGTGATTTTGACAAGCCTACCTTAGGTAGGCAAGCTCAATTGTCTTAGCTGATGAGACGAAGTATGTGTTTCTACACGGCATTACAAATGAGTTCGAGTTGTATGTGTGGAAACGGAGGGGATAGCCCACGGCAAATTTTTCGTTTCAAATGAAACCTTGCCACCATGTCTTGAAGACTTATTTTTTCAGCTTATTTTTCAAAAAACGAGCAGTATAGTTATTCTTTATTTTTATCATTTCTTCGGGTGTGCCTTCAAAGCAAATGTTTCCCCCTTTTTCTCCCCCTTCTGATCCGAGGTCAATTACCCAATCCACCGCTTTAATTACTTCCATATTGTGTTCAATAATCACTACGCTATTACCTTGTTCCACTAATGCGTTAATAGACTTCAGTAATTTAGTGATGTCATAAAAATGAAGTCCAGTGGTGGGTTCATCAAAAATGAATAGAATATGATCATGGTTCTTTTTAGTGTTCTTCCCAAGATAGTATGCTAGTTTCACTCGTTGTGCCTCACCACCACTGAGAGAATTAGAAGATTGACCTAGACGAACATAACCCAAACCAACATCAAACAAAGGCTGTAACTTATGAACGACACTCAACTTGTCGGCAAAAAACGCAAGGCTTTCTTCCACCGTCATATCCAGTACTTCCGCAATGTTTTTGTCGTTATACATTACATCTAGTATTTCCTGCTTAAAACGTTGACCTTTGCAACTTTCGCATGTGAGATGAATATCGGCCATAAACTGCATTTCAATCTTTACCTCTCCTTCTCCCTGACAAGTTTCACAACGACCACCATCAACATTAAAAGAGAAGTGTCCCGATTTATATCCTCTCTGTTTTGAAAGAGGTTGATCGGCATATAATTGGCGGATAACATCATAAGCTTTTACATATGTTACTGGGTTAGAGCGTGAAGATTTACCAATCGGGTTTTGATCAACCAACTCTATTTGTGTAATGCTTTTATAGTCGCCCCCTAATTCATCAAATTTTCCCAAACTATCCGAAACCGTTCCTAAAATTTTTCCAATGGCAGGGTATATAATCTTTTTCACTAATGTAGATTTTCCAGAACCACTTACCCCAGTAATTGCTGTAATAATCCCCAGAGGTATTGTTACATCAATGTCCTTCAGATTGTTTTCTTTAGCTCCCTTCACCACAACTTTGTCTTTCCAAACTCTGCGTTGTTCAGGTTGGGCTACTTTTTCTTTGCCACTTAGATACTTAGCAGTATGTGTATTGGTGTTAAAATTAATGTCTTCCATTTTCCCCTGAAAAACGAGCTCACCTCCATGTGCTCCAGCATCGGGGCCAATATCAATAATCTGATCTGCTGCTCGCATTACGTCTTCTTCGTGTTCCACTACTATTACGGTATTACCCATGTCACGTAACGACTCCAACACTTCTACCATTTTAGCGGTATCTCTTGGGTGAAGTCCAATACTTGGCTCATCCAAAATATACATAGCTCCAACCAGAGCACTGCCTAACGAAGTTGCCAGTTTGATGCGCTGAAATTCTCCACCACTAAGTGTAGATGTAACTCTGTTGAGTGTTAAATAACCAAGCCCCACTTTGTCAAGATAGGATAGTCTAGACCTAATTTCTTTTAATAAACGATCTGCTACTTTTACATCAAATTCA
>JAOUKH010000185.1 GCA_029882685.1 Cyclobacteriaceae bacterium | reverse complement strand
CGCAGTGTAAAACCCTTACGTGAGGCTTTAATGCTTCCAAAGTTTAAGCTAAAACTCGTTTTTGGAAAAGCAAATAGACCAAGTAAAACTTATGGCGGTTTAGTAAAAAAGTATCCTGATAAATTAGGTGGTGGAGGAAAAGCATCGGCAAAATACTACCCAAAGTCTATCAATGTATCACAGAAAGAAGCGCTCTCAATAGCATTAATTAAAAACGTAAAAAAATTATCCGATAAAATCAATAACTTTTCAGAGCAAGAACTTGATTTCTTCATATTACCACACCCTCTATTAGGAAAGGTTACGCTTCGTGAAATGATGTATTTTACTATTTATCACGTTGAGCATCATATTGAATTAACTAAACGCAATTTGAAAAATATTCAAAACTAACTATTGTGGTGATTTTTTTGTTGTTTGGTATATTTACAAGCTAAAAAATCAATTCTTGAAAACACTAATAATAGTTGATGAGCATACTACCGCACCAAACAAACAACGACATGAAGACTCAGGAAAATGCATCAGGTATTTCTAAGGAATTACAATTTTTGATTACTAAAAGTAATATTTTCACAAAAAAATTTGAGTCTTTATCACTATCACAACAGCAAGAATACTCTAACTACATAGAAGAAGCAATACTTGAAGAACTAAAGCGTAAACGACTCGAAAAAATCATCCCAATGATTTTAGAAGGAAAGGGGTTAAAAGATAAGTAATAGAGTTTAGACGTTATTAGTACTGAATTATCATTGTATTTATTCTTTCAAATTTTAAGGAATGACAGAAACGTGTTAAAACCTGATTTTCTATTCTATGTCCTTACTCCAGTTATTTCTTTAGAACTTGGCTAGTAAAACAAAAAATACTAGCTTTCCATTATTGATGGGGATGAAATATTTAAGTACAATTTGGATGTTTTCCCATTTTTTAACTTTGTCTGGAAACTGCATTTAAAATTTAACTATGAAATATTTACTATTCTTTTTTTCTTCGCTAATCATCTTCCAAAGTTGCTCTAATCCTCAGAAAACAAACACCAACAAGACAGAAAAAGTCGCCTACTTCGATTATTCAACTCACAACGACAGGTTAAGCGGAGGCGTTAATATAATACCCATTCAAACCCCAAATGGCGAATTTAACGTATGGACCAAACGAGTAGGCAACAATCCTACAATGAAGGTATTATTGCTACACGGAGGGCCTGGAATGACACATGAATATTTTGAATGCTTCGATTCCTATTTACCCAATGCACAAATAGAATACTATTATTATGATCAGTTAGAATCAGCTTACAGCGACCAGCCTTCCGACAGTAGCTTATGGAATACAGACAGATTTGTTGATGAAGTTGAGCAAGTTCGTAAAGCACTAGGATTGAACAACACCAACTTCTACCTTCTTGGGCATTCATGGGGTGGAATTTTGGGTATTGAATACGCATTGAAATATCCAGATAATTTAAAGGGGTTAATAATATCCAATATGGTGTCCTCAATTCCCGAGTATATGAAATATGCTAATGAAGTCTTAGCTCCTCAGCTTGACTCTACAGTATTAGCAGAAATAAGAACATTGGAAGCTAACCAAGATTATACGAATCCAAGATATAGTGAATTAATTTACTCTCATTACTATCCAAAGCATGTACTTCGTATGCCTGTTGACCAATGGCCTGATCCAATTAATAGATCACTCGCCAACATCAATGGCGACATGTATGTTACTATGCAAGGGCCTAGTGAATTTGGAATTGTGGGCGATGCAAAACTAAAAACATGGGATAGAAGTTCTGACCTTTCCAAAATTAAAACACCAACCCTGACCATTGGTGGAACGCACGACACAATGGATCCCAAACATATGGAATGGATGGCAAATGAAGTTCAAAATGGAAGGTACTTAAACTGTCCGAACGGAAGTCATTGGTCTATGTATGACGATCAAGAAACTTATTTCAATGGAGTAATTCAGTTTATTATGGATGTTGATCAAGGAAAAATGAAATAGAAATAAACTTCAATGTTATAACAAAAATTCAAAAGCTATAATGACAAAATCACATTTTTTAATTACAGCCATTATATTGCTATGGGCTAAATCTTCCTATTCACAGGATGTTTACAAAAGAAATGAATCCGCTAATGTTCAGCATTATGTATTTAACCTATCGTTAAACGATGAAAACAATAAAATCGTTGGTGAATCATTGATTACGGTTGATTTCAAAAATGGTGTAACCAAATTCTCATTAGACCTGATTAATACATCAGGAGAATATGGTATGGAGGTAACTGAAATATTGGAAGGTAATACTAAAGCAAACTATGAACATATAGACGATAAAATTTCAATTGTTCCAAAAAAAGAGGGCTCGAGCACTAGAACATATAAAATTCTATATCATGGTATTCCCGAAAGAGGATTAGTAATAGACACTACAAAATTTGGTCAACGTTCCTTCTTTGGGGACAACTGGCCAAATTTAGCTAGGCACTGGCTTCCTTGTGTTGATCATCCTTATGACAAAGCTTCTGTAGAATTTAGGGTAATAGCACCCGATCATTATGATGTAGTTGCTACTGGTGAAAAAATAGAAGAGAGCAATCTGGGAAATGGATTTAAACTAACAAGGTATCAGGAGCCATCTCCCGTTGCCATGAAAGTAGTAACTATTGGCGTTACTAAATTTGCGAGTGTACTATTAGGCATGGTCGGAGAAATTCCAGTTTCTGCTTGGGTCTATCCCGAAAATAGATTGGATGGTTTTTCTGACTATGCAGTAGCTACAAATGTATTAACCTATTTTGTGGAAAATATTGGTCCATACGCTTACGCCAAATTAGCCAATATGCAAGCAAAAACGCAATGGGGAGGGCTTGAAAATGCTGGGACTATCTCGTACTTTGAGAATTCCGTAACTGGAAAGAACACAGTAGAAGGGCTGATTGCCCATGAAATTGCACACCAGTGGTTTGGAAATTCTGCTACTGAAAATAGTTGGAATCATGTGTGGTTAAGTGAAGGTTTTGCTACCTATTTTGCCATTTTGTATCAGGAACATGTTTACGGAAATAAAAAAAGAATAGAGGAGTTAATACTAGATAGAAAACAGGTGATAAATTATTACAAGAAGAGCCCATCTCCTATTGTTGATAACTCTATCAAAGACCCTATGAACGTATTAAGTACAAACACCTACCAAAAAGGAGGATGGGTACTTAATATGCTTAGACATAATCTTGGTGATGACACTTTCTGGAAAGGCATACAAGCCTACTATAAAAACTATGAAAACTCCAACGTCATGACAGCAGATTTTCGTAGAGTCATGGAAGAAGTATCAGGAAAAAATCTTGAAAGCTTTTTTAAACAGTGGATATTCACGAAAGGTTATCCTGAGCTAAAATGGGGTTGGAACTATAAAAATAAAAAAGTGATTATTTCTATTGATCAAGTACAGCAACATCATACTTTTGAATTTCCACTCGAAATAGGCATCGTAAATAACGGCCAAACGAAAATAAAATTCGTGCATATAAGCAATAAATCAAATACCTTCGAAATAACTGTAGACTCCAAGCCAGATGAAGTAGTACTCGATCCTGAGTGTTGGCTTCTATTTGAGGAAAAATAATAATACTTAGAAAAACATCCGAAGTTGATTTCGACAAGCTAAATCTGACAGAGTTTTGGCAAGTCTACCTACGGTAGGCAGGCTCAATCTAACAGCTATAGTTTGTATAACCTAAAAGCAAAATCTTCTAAATACAGTTCTGGTTACATTGCCAGAATTATTTCACCAATTCCAACCCTATTTTGACAAGTTACCCTTCTTGTCTTGGTTTTGCGTAATTACAAACCGAAACCATTATATTAAATATGACAAAATAAGGCTAGTGGCTTTCCTCTAAATATGCTTAACATTTACTGCATTTAATCCTTTTTGACTTTCCTCCACATCATAGCTTACTTTGTCTCCTTCATTTAAATCAATTGTTAATTCATTTTTATGAACAAATACATCTTTCCCCCCTTCATCAGGAGTAATGAAGCCAAAGCCTTTAGAATTATTAAAAAATTTTACTGTTCCGTTACTCATAGTTAATAGTTTTAGTGAATCATAAAACTAGCATTTAATTTTTAATCGTACAGTTATGATTAACAATATTTTATCCTACGTAAATTGTATTCTCATACTATTAGTATAAAATGAACTCTATTGAGTTTTCAATTTTTGTTAGCAAGGGTTTATTTTCCAGTAAACAATTTTTTAACTCTCTCGCTAATAAAGCCAACACCATAGGCTACAAGCTGAATAAAAGAAGCTGCCACACTCAATAATCCTACTACTATGTTTTTATTCTTAATAGTAGCATCAAAAAAAATTAAAGTAATAAAAACTGCTAATAAAGCACTCCCTACCAAAAAGAATTGTGGATGAATGAGATAGGAAAATAAATAAACAACTATCCCGATGGTGAATATTGCTGGAAAAGTATGCACTAACTTCAATTCACTTTTATAAAATCGGCTTATATTTATTCTTGCTCTTCCAAAAAAGTGAAGTTGCTTATAGAATTGCATGAAATTAGTTCTTCGTTTATGATAAACATAGGCGTCCTCTATTAACCCTACCTTAAAACCATTTTCCAATATCCGTATACTGAATTCTATATCTTCCCCCATTCGAGTAATTTTGTATCCTTTGGTTTTATCAAATACAGCTTTGGAAATACCCATATTGAAACTACGAGGATGAAATGTTCCGATACTTTTCTTCTTACCACGAATTCCCCCAGTAGTAAAAAAAGAAGTCATGCTATAACTGATGGCTTTCTGCACATTACTAAATGATTTATGTGCCATATCTGGGCCGCCAAAAGCATCTAATTGATGTTCGATAAGGTAGTTTTCAACTGTTTGGAGGTAATGTTCAGGTATGATACAATCTGAATCGAATACAATAAAATAATTACCCTTTGCCTTTTCAAAACCAAAATTACGACTAAACCCTTGTCCTGAATTTTCTTTGAAAAAATAATGCAGGTCTAATTCATTCTCATACTTTTTTACTACTTCATCACACTTGTTAATAGAACCATCCTCTATAATTAGTACTTCAAAATTAGTGTATGTCTGCTTTGTTAGGCTATCCAGTAATTCATCTATCTCTATGGGACGATTGTAAACAGGGATAATGACAGAATACTTTCTCATAGACTATTTATCAACACCTATTCGTTCACTCACTATGTATTCACTTCGAGACGAAAAATTCATAGTGAGCATCTCTGCCAAAAACCCAGCTAAAAACAATTGAACGCCAACTACCAGTGCCACCAAAGCCAAAAAGAACAACGGCTGATCTGTAATTTCCCTAACTACAGGAGTTTTATATATATAAATAGCCGATAACTTATCCCAAATTACTTTTAAGGTGAAAACGAAGCCAAACAAAAAAGAAATTGTACCCCACATGCCGAAAAAATGCATGGGCTGTTTTTTGAATTTAGAAACAAATGTGATCGATAATAAATCAAGAAAACCATTAACAAAGCGCTCTATACCAAACTTGGTAGTCCCATATTTTCGTTCTCGATGCTCTACTACTTTTTCGCCAATTTTGGAAAATCCATTCCAATTAGCAATTACAGGAATGTATCGGTGCATTTCCCCATATACACGTATATTCTTCACTACACGCTGATCATAGGCTTTCAATCCACAATTAAAATCATGCAACTTTATTCCTGAAATTATTCTTGTAACTCCATTAAAAAATTTTGAAGGAATAGTTTTGGTGATAGGATCATGGCGTTTTTTCTTCCACCCAGATACTAACTCATAACCCTCTTCTTTTATCATCTTATATAAAGCTGGAATTTCATCTGGGCTATCTTGCAAGTCGGCATCCATTGTAACCACAACCTCACCATTAGTCTGTTGAAATCCAGTATGCAATGCAGCAGATTTACCATAATTTCGATTGAATTTTATTCCTTTACAATTACTATTTTGGCTGTTAATCTCGGATATTTTCTCCCATGAGCTATCATTGCTCCCATCATCTACAAATATCACTTCATAGGTGAAATTATGGGCATCCATAACTTTTTTAATCCATTGCGCTAATTCACGAATGGATTCTTCCTCATTAAATAAAGGGACAATAACAGAAATATCAATTTTGTTAGGCATTGCTATTTTTTTGTAACCTCCACAAATGTATTGATTTTTGAATAGGTATAAAATGAAAAAGCCACCCACCAATGGCAGATGGCTTTTTCATTAATATATTAAGCACTAAAAGTCTTCAGGTTCTTTCTTTCTTACTACTAGTCCAACTATTGCTGCACCAATAGCATAAAATATTAAACCTATAAAATACCCTTTAATAGTTTGCAAAACAGTAAACTTACCCTTTACTTCTTCATATGCTTTTTCACGAGCTTCATCAAGAGCTTCTTCTGGAGCACCAAACCATTCAGCAATACCTATAGAAAAACTCACTTGTGCTTCTTCCATATTAGCCGAATAATTCTCATCTACAGAAATAATAACAATGCCTAGTATTAGGTTCAATAAGCCATTTATTGCAAGGATTAAAAACACAAGTTTAAATGCTTTTCCAAATAGTAAATATGGGCCATTTTCTTTACGATATTGAATACCCGCATATATACAAAACCCAAAATTAATGGCTAATACCATAAACATGTAAGAAAAACTTACAACTAAATTTAAATCGATTAAGTAAATAAGCAAAAAAAGAATGATATGAATCAGTCCCAAAATGACACCATGCTTTAGTACATAATCCTTGAACGGTTTTTTTTCAATTTCTTGCTCTTCCATATTATTTTTAGTTAGGTTGTTTACGTAAAATAATTGAGATTATTATGTTTGAAAATACTCCAATTCCCAATGTTTTGAAAAAATAATCAACTGCAAGGTTAT
>JAOUKH010000029.1 GCA_029882685.1 Cyclobacteriaceae bacterium | reverse complement strand
ACCAGACCCAATTCCTAATAAAAGTAGAAATTTGGACGAAAAACATAAAATAGAAGATGAGGTATTAAAAGAAAATAATTTACCTGAACCTTCCTCTGAAAAGCATGAACAAATACGAAAAGAAGTTGAAAAACACTTAGCAAATTTTGAAAACGAAAGTCCAATAAAACTTGTACCTCTTTATTTTGTTGTGAATCAAGATGAATTCGCTTTTGTTGATATGGATCCTTTCCTAATAGCAGTAGAATATGCATTACAAGGCAAACATATCCTTATTGAAGGCCACACTGATAACAGTGGGCGTACTGAACAAAATGTACAATTATCCATCAAACGTGTAGAACGTATAAGACAACTCATGCTAGATATGGGAGTATCTGACAACAATATTTCTGTAGTAGGTTATGGAGAAGAACATTCAGCAACTAATGACGAGCTAGAAAAAGACAAACAACTTGACAGGAGAGTAGATTTTACCGTTTTTTGATTTTCAATGAATCACGACTCCGATATTTTTTATAATCATCTGGCTAAAACTTCCCCTCATCCCCTAGGAATTACTATTTCTAAAGCTGAAGGAATTTACCTCTATTCTCCTAATGGCAAACAATATATTGATTTGATATCAGGAATCGGGGTGAGCAACATAGGCCATAGACACCCAAAAGTAATTTCAGCTATTAAAGAACAGCTTGATAAGCATTTACATGTAATGGTTTATGGGGAATACATTCAATCAACTCCTAACCTATTAGCAAAAAAGCTTAATGAAATCACCCCTAATACCATCGACTCTTTTTATTTTGTTAACTCAGGTACAGAAGCTAACGAAGCGGCTTTAAAATTAGCAAAGCGATATACAAGAAGAACTGAAATCATATCATTTAAAAACTCATATCACGGCAATACACACGGCTCACTAAGTGTATCGGGAAATGAAGTGAAGAAAAATGCTTTTCGCCCACTTTTACCTGATGTGAAATTTATTGAATTTAATAATGAAGATGATTTAATTCAAATAACTGAAAATACTGCTGGAGTAATAATTGAAACGATTCAAGGGGATGCAGGTGTGAAAATTCCCACTACCAACTATTTGAAAGCGTTAAGAAAGCGATGTGATGAAACTGGTGCTTTGCTAATAATGGATGAAATTCAAACAGGTTTTGGACGAACTGGTACTTTTTGGGCGTTTGAACAATTCGGGATAATACCTGACATTCTTACCATGGCAAAAGCCATGGGTGGAGGATTGCCAATTGGCTGTTTTGCTGCCAATAAAAAAGTAATGGACACTCTTTCCCATGATCCTGTTTTAGGACATATAACTACTTTTGGAGGTAACCCCGTATGCTGTGCAGCAAGTTTGGCTACAATAGAAGTGATTCAAGAAGAAAATCTGCTTGAAACTGTTGAAGAAAAAGGGAAGCTTATAGAAGAATTGCTACACCATAGTTCAATAATAGAAATTAGACGAAAAGGATTACTCTTTGCAATTGAATTTGAATCAGCTGAACTAGTGAACAATATTGTCCAAACTTGTATTGAAAATGGTGTAATTTGTTATTGGTTTCTCTCCAACCCACATGCTTTCCGAATAGCTCCTCCACTCACCATAACTGTTGAGGAAATAAAAAAAGCTTGCAAAGTAATAATACAAGCCATTAGTTATCATTCTAGTTCTAAGTAGAGAATATTAAAGGTTTGACAGTACTCTTCCTTCAAGAGTATTTTTACATTCTGAAATAATATATCATAAAATAAACTGAAAACTTATTTTAACACCAAAATTACTAGCTTCTGGGTTATCCAAATACGTTAACCTATGTAAAAAATCGATTCTTCCAACTTTAAAAATATTTTCTACTCCATAACCCACTTCCAAGTATGGTGTAGTACTTCTTAAAAAACCTGGCTGTACAACAACATCTCCTTCCAAATCAAATGGGGGAATAATATTTTTATTTTGTTCGCTTAAACTACCATAAAGTAGGTTGGCAGTACCCAACAACCTCCATTTTAATTTTTTTATTAATGGAACACGATTTAATATAAAGCCCTCAAAATGATGGTTATATTTTACTGACACATATTTATCACTTACAAATTCAGAAAAGCGCATTAAGTTATAAGCTGCTGTAGTATAAAAACTACTTTGGTTACCAATATGTACTTTTAGCAAGGGGTAGGGTAATTTTGAAAATATATTTTCTCCAGTTACAGATAATTTTGAAACTCCCAAAAAGCCCATCTTAAAATTTTTCCTCATATTTAATGCCAGTTTTTGATATTCAAAATCACTACTTAATGCACCCTTTAAACCTTGCGTATAGCGTACTGTAATCGCAGGCCATTTCCCACTTTTTAATATCAAACGTTCGTTTTTCGTTTGTAAATACACTTGACCAGGTGTAAAAATCGACTCAAATACAATTTCTGTTGAACTAAAATTAGTAGCAATATCAGAATTTACAATTTCTGGATTTGTATAATAGGCAAAATCAAAATCACCATCTATGGGATTAAACACCCTATTTTTAAAAATTATTTTTTGAGTGAAACCTTTTACAAATTCTCTCTCAAAAGTGAACCTTGCCTCTTTATAATTATAAGGTTTGACGAGTGTTCCATATTTACTAGCTGCCAAAAACACTGAGTTTCCTAACAAATCAGCTTCGGATAAACCCACTTGATCAATGTCTTCCGTATAGGAAACTCCCATTTTTGTCCACCTTGTTCTGGATAGTATTAAATCTGTAAAAACTCGATATTTAAACATTTCATCATTAGTGCCGTATGCTAGTCTACCTCCAAAAGTCCATTTATCATTAAAATTTGTTCTAAATCCTAATTGAAATCGATGACCTTCTACAGTATTATTCGCATATATTGATGAATAAGGCCCAATATCAATTGGACCTGCTTCATAATATCCCTCAACTGCTATTCTTATAATCTCAGTGTAGGTTTTCACAACTGGAATATTCACCAATGTATCAATCATACTATATACATTCAATTCAGCATTTGATAATGGTTCATGTCGAACTTTATTCCAGTACTCTTCATTGTTACCCATTTTATAGTCCTCGGATACAATTATGGGCAAATCAAAAAACGAAATGTCTTTTGGCTCATTAACCACAACTTTTGTGTTCGAAGTATAGAACTTAGCTAGCATACCAGCCATATTTTTGGTCACTTCACCAATGTCAAGTAACACTCTGTTTTTTGAAGGTATCCAAGCTCCTGCTGTAGTAGGTTCTAATTCCTGTTGAATTTTAACTTTCTCGATATAGTTTAGGTTTGCTGTTTTGTTAATGGTAACATCTATTTGTTTAAGTGCAAATTCATTTTTGGTAATCCATATAGTACCTGTAAAAGCTAAATCCTGTTCACTTTTTGGAAAAAAATCTAGACGATAGCAATAGTGACCATCAATGTACAAACTATCGATTAAATCATATTCATAATATAATTTCCAACCATCTGCTATAGGTGAAACAAATTCTTTAGTAACAATATTGAGCCAATTTTTATAAAAATTATACTCTTGAAAAGTAGAACCAATGTATTGGGAGGAAAAACTGCCATCTTCTACTCCTAAACCTGTTACTTTTGTTTTGAGAATATGCTCCTTTTTAAGTTCTGGGTTTTTTCTATAATAATAGTTAGAAATAGATTCAGATATGAAAACAGGTAAAACAGGTTTTCCGTCTTCTCCAGCCAGTTGCTCTACACTGTCCATCACCTGAGTTATCTTTTGCATAATTTTCCTGTTTTTGAACTTCTCAGAAATATTATCTACATCTAATTCTATTTTAGTATAAGTTTCGTACTCATATGCATCTAGTTTCACTTTATTATTTTCTTTTTTATGCTTAACAACATTCCGTAATATCTCATAAGCAGGATTCTCACCTGCCTGAATCACTACTTCTTGTAAACTCACTACATCTTCTTCTAATTGAAAATTTATAGTTTGATTTCCTTTCTCAACAAATTTAACCTTGGTTTTATAGCCAATGTAAGAAGCCACTAACGAATCTAATGGCGTAGATGTTGAAATAGAAAACTTACCATCAAAATTAGTAGTTGCTCCAATAGTGCTATTCTTAAAAACAACATTAGCAAAAGGTACAGGGTTACCTGAAGTTGCATCAGTAACTTTACCAGAAACTATTCTTTCTTGAGCAATACTATAAAAAGTAACCCAACTAAATAAGAAGACTATAACAACATTAAGTATTTTCATTATTCAATAATAATCAATTCTTGTTCTCCTAAATGTTTTGGGGATTTATTTAGTATATAGGTGTCCCATATTGCCATAGTTCGTGCGAATATTTCCCTTACTATCGTTTTAAAGGCTATTGCACCTGTTACTGGAGCTGTAGCCATACCCAAAGCATCAATATTATAAAAATTACTCAAAAAAATTGCACGATGGCAATGAAATTTTTGTGTAACGATGATAATATCATCCTGACCAAATATTTTATCACACCTAACAATGGAATCTAACGTTCTGAGTCCAGCATAATCCAGTGTTATGGCATTTTCTGGAACTCCACGTTTAGTAAGAGCATTTTTCATTTTTTGCGGCTCATTATAAAACTTCGATCTATTATCACCACTTACAATCAAATGTTTTACCTTACCTGATTGATACAGTTTTATTGCCATATCTATCCGGGTATGGAAAAATGGATTATCTTCTCCATTTAATAGTTTATCACTAGTACCTAAAACTAACCCAACATCTTTTTGAGGTATATCATCAATATTATGATATATCTTATTTTTCGTAGATTCTATAACCCATGCATTCGCAAGTGTAATGATCACCAAAACACCAACAGCAGTAAAAGCTAAAATTTTAATTACCTTTCTTTTTTTCATTATTCCTATTTAGCTTTTTGCTGAATATATTCTTCAATTATCAAATCTGATCGTTTTACTATCTTTTTATACCAATCTAGTCTAAGCTCATTTTTTTCTTCTTTAGATAATTTCCAACAAATCGATGATTGTCGAAGTTTTTCAGTAATAGTGTATAAGCTTACCGCAGCACTAACTGATATATTAAAGCTTTCTGTAAAACCATACATTGGGATTGTCACTTTTTCATCCGCCATTTGTAGTAATTCATTACTTACTCCTGTTTGTTCTGTACCAAAAACCAAAGCTACCTTTTCGTTTAGGTTAAGTTCATTAATAGGCTTACAATTTGCATCTGGTGTAGTTGCCACAATTCTATAACCCTTTTGTTTTAAATTTGTTACACAAGAAATCGTATTATTTATATCTGGTATACAATAACTGTACAAATCAACCCACTTTGAAGCTCCCATTACTACTTTGGGGTTTATACTATATTGATTCTCTTTCTCTATGATATGTAAATCCTGTATTCCAAAACAATCGCAGGTTCGTACAATTGCACTCGCATTTTGTGGTTGGTAAATATCTTCTAAAACCACAGATAAGTGTCTAGTTCTTTCATCTAAAACTTTCTCGATTTGAGTTTTCTTATTTTCGGTAACAAATTCCGAAAGCATGTTTGTTATTTCCTCCATCAAATCATTACATATAACCATTCAGAAGTTTAAGTATAATTTCTGGAATGATCTATTTTATTTTCGAAATCATTATTAATTAATTATGTTATGATATAACTAATCATCAATATTATGAGGAAATAATCAGCTACCAGCACAGCAAAATCTCTAAAAATCTAACTGAATCGTCTCCCCTGTGCTAAACCCATTATCATCCTTCTTAGATGATGATTCTTCTTTCGTCTCCTCTTTTTTTGATGTTGTACTTAACTCATTGTTAGGAATATTTTTATCCACAGGAACATTCTCCATTTTTGGCTGAGCTCTAGTATTTTCTACCTCTGGTTCTATCAATTTCACTTTCTTTACCGTATGTTGTGATAATCGATTACCAATAGCTTTCCATCCTTTTACGTCTATAAAATCATTGATATTTATTACAGTAGTTTCCTTTTCTTTAGACTTACCTTTAACAAAATCTACCTCTACCTGTGGTGAATGGTGTACTGAAATCAAATTCAATTTAGAACCTTTCTCCTCGCTTATGAAACAATGTTTTTTACCTACAGTGTTAGTTTCAATGGTAAATCTCTTCACATAGTAGTTTTTGCTACTACCATCATAATGTACTGCACTAATTATTCCTGTAGGCTTATATTTATGGATATATACTATCTTCTTTGGCTCATAATGATTAGTTATATCATATGTAGTAAGTTCATAATTACCATCATTATAGATTACCAAAATTCGGTCTTCTCCGTTGAAATTTCCTAAATGATCACCACGCTGATCTGTATTAAGTCTACCTACAGACTCATCATACCAAATATCAAGTCCGCTTAATGTAGATACTCCCTCAGACTTTAGCTCAATTTTTCGTACTGGATATTTTGTAAGAATATTTCCTCCAGCACCTCTCCCCTTAATTTCCAGATCAGCAAAGTCAAAATCAAAAATTTTAGTACGTGCTCTTGATCCCGAGGAGAGTTTTATAGTTACCATTTCAGCTTCTCCATTTGGATTGGCAGAAATATATAACACTTTTGATCCTTTTTCTCCTTTTGTAAGATCATACTCCTTATCTCGTGTAACGGCAGTTACACTAAAGCGTTTAACCATAGAACGACCAGTTTTACCATCCAAATAAATAGTATTATATACCATTCGTTCATCTCCTTTTTTCCAAACACCAACACAGAGTATATCCTTACCCATGAATATTTTATCCGCAATTCGTGACACAATGCACTTGCCATCTCTTCTGATTACTATAATGTCGTCAATGTCGGAACATTCACTTACAAATTCATCTTTCTTTAATCCATAACCAATAAACCCATCCTTCCTATTCACAAATAACTTTTGATTGTTAGCTGCCACAACTGTAGCACTAATACTATCAAACGCCTTAATTTCTGTTTTTCGTTCTCTTCCTTTACCATATTTATCGAGCAGATTTTGAAAATATTTAATAGAGAACTCAATTAAATTGGCAAGGTTGTATTCAGTTTGTTTTAACTCTTCCGCCAATTTTTTCATCAATTCATCTGCCTTAAAGGCATCAAATCGAGAAATTCGTTTAATCTTAATTTCTGTTAAACGAACAATGTCATCTTCTGTAATTTCTCTATAAAATTGTGGTTTATAAGGCGTTAATCCTTTATCAATGGTTTCAATTACAGCTTCCCATGTCTCACATTCTTCAATATCACGATAAATTCTATTCTCAATAAATATTTTTTCTAATGAAGAAAATAACATCTTCTCCATTAACTCAGCTCTCTTAATTTCAAGTTCCCGTTTTAGAAGCTCAACCGTTTGATTTGTATTGATTTTTAAAATCTCATTTACAGGTAAAAATTGAGGCTTTTCAGCAACAATAACGCATGCATTAGGAGAAATAGAAACTTCACAATCCGTAAAAGCATACAGAGCGTCAATAGTGATGTCAGGTGATTGACCAGATGCTAAGGTTATTAATATTTCTACATCTTTAGCGGTGTTATCTACAACTTGCTTAATTTTTATCTTTCCCTTCTCATTGGCTTTAAGGATGGATTCAATAATTCCAGTAGTTGTTGTTCCAAAAGGAATATCCTTAACTACTAAGCTCTTTTTATCGTATTCTTCAATTTTAGCTCGAACTTTCACCTTACCACCACGCATACCTTGATTATACTCTGAAAAGTCGGCTGTACCTCCTGTAGGAAAATCAGGATAAATTTTAGGATTTTTACCTTTTAATATATCAATGGAGGCCTTTATTAATTCGCAAAAGTTATGAGGTAAAATTTTAGTAGATAATCCAACTGCAATTCCTTCTACCCCTTGGGTAATTAATAGTGGAAACTTTACTGGAAGAGTAACTGGTTCCTTCTTACGTCCATCATATGACAATTGCCATTCGGTTGTCTGCGGATTATACACCACATCCAGTGCAAACTTCGATAAGCGAGCTTCAATATATCTAGGTGCAGCTGCTCTATCGCCAGTTCTAATATCTCCCCAGTTACCTTGTGTCTCTATGAGTATATCCTTCTGCCCTAAATTTACCATAGCATCACCAATAGAGGCATCACCATGTGGATGAAATTGCATGGTATTTCCAATTACATTTGCGACTTTATTGAAACGACCATCATCCATCTCTTTAAGAGAATGCATAATTCTTCGTTGTACTGGTTTAAATCCATCTTCAATGGCTGGCACCGCTCTTTCTAAAATTACATAAGAAGCATAGTCTAAAAACCAATTTTCGTACATACCTGAAACTGGCAGTATATCATGTATTGTATCTTCATTTTTGTAATCCTCTTTCTCCTCTTCAGGCAGCTCTGTACTCTCGTCACTCATATTAAATAGTGATTTATCAGGTTATGTATATATTAATTATTTCATTTTTTTAATTGCAATAATATTACAATTATGCAATCACCTCTTCTTCCAAATCAAAATCCTTTTCAATTTTTAGATTGTCAATAATAAATTTTTGACGATCAGGTGTGTTTTTACCCATATAAAAGCCTAAAATTTGATTGATACTGGTTTCTTTTTCAAGAAAAATGGGCTCTAAACGAATATCTTCACCAATAAAATTACCGAACTCATCTGGAGATATTTCCCCAAGCCCCTTAAAACGTGTTATTTCTGGTTTTCCTCCTAATTTGTTAATCGCACTTTGTTTTTCTTCATCACTATAACAGTATAGAGTTTCCTTCTTATTACGTACACGAAAAAGAGGTGTTTCTAACACAAACACATGTCCATGTTTTATTAGATCTGGAAAAAACTGAAGGAAAAATGTCATTAGTAATAAACGAATATGCATGCCATCAACATCGGCATCAGTAGCAATAACAATTTTCCGATAACGTAATCCTTCAATACCATCTTCAATATTAAGCGCATGCTGTAGAAGATTAAACTCTTCGTTTTCATACACTACTTTTTTAGTAAGGTTAAAACAATTTAGTGGTTTACCTCGTAAGCTAAAAACTGCTTGCGTTTGTACTTCACGAGATTTAGTAATAGAACCACTTGCAGAGTCTCCCTCTGTGATAAAAATCATAGTATCCTCTTTTTTATCACCTTTGGCATCGTTAAGGTGAACTCGGCAATCCCTCAATTTCTTATTGTGGAGGTTAGCCTTTTTTGCACGCTCGTTGGCAATTTTTTTAATACCTGCTATTTCCTTCCTCTCACGCTCTGACTGTAATATTCGTTTTAGCAAAGCATCAGCAGCATCAGAATGCTTATGTAAATAGTCGTCTAATGCTTTTTTTACAAAGTCATTCACAAAAGTTCGCATAGTAGGTCCATCAGGCACTACATATTGAGAACCTAGCTTTGTTTTGGTCTGTGATTCAAAAACAGGTTCCTGAACACGTACTGCAATAGCAGCCACAATTGCTGATCGAACATCAGAAGCATCGAACTCTTTTTTGTAAAATTCGCGTACAGTTTTCACTACCGCTTCTCTTAAAGCTGCCTGATGTGTGCCTCCCTGAGTAGTATATTGCCCATTAACAAATGAATAATACTCTTCACCATATTGATTAGCATGTGTTAATGCTAATTCAATGTCATTCCCCTTTAAATGAATAATAGGATATTTAAGACTTTCTTGATCTGTTTTTCGTGTAAGTAAGTCTAATAATCCTTTTTCGGAATAATACTTTTCTCCGTTAAAATTTATTGTTAACCCTGAATTAAGGAATACATAGTTCCAAATTAGATCATTGAGATATGAGGGTATAAAATGAAAATTCTTAAAAACTGTTCCATCAGGTTCAAATGACACTGAGGTTCCATTTCTGCCACTCGACTTTATCACTTTGGCATCATTAATTACCTCTCCCTGGTTAAACTCGGCAATTTTGGTCTCCCCCTCACGAAACGATTGTACTTTAAAATAATTTGAAAGAGCATTTACTGCCTTGGTTCCCACTCCATTTAGCCCCACTGATTTCTGAAAAGCACCAGAGTCATATTTTCCACCCGTATTAATTTTAGATACACAATCCACTACCTTTCCTAATGGAATACCTCTACCATAATCTCTTATTTCAACACGATGATCTGTAATTTTCACATCAATGGTTTTTCCATAACCCATCATATGCTCATCAATACAATTATCAATAACCTCTTTCACCATTACATATATACCATCATCTTGGGCAGAGCCATCTCCCAATTTGCCAATATACATCCCTGGTCTAAGTCGGATATGTTCCTTCCAATCAAGGGATTTAATACTGTCTTCGGTGTATTCAAAAGTATTCTCTTCAGCCATTTACTTTAAGTTTAAAAAATTGACGTGAACATGAGTTCGCCATGTATTAATATTTGCAAGCGAATAAACATTATTTAACAGACTATATCAAGGAAATAAATGTTGTAGAAAAATATTTTTTTCAGATCAATTTATAGATTTGATTCAATATTAACCTTACAACTATCTGATATTCTGATATTTAATGCTATTTATTATTATTAGCTTGAAAAATAAGTACTGGCAAAGATAGGGTACATATAAAAATAAGACCTATTGTAGCATATATTCCATATCCCAACATTTCATAATTCCAATTCTCGTTACTATTGTGCATCATCACAAACATAAGAGATACAAAAAAGAATAAATTGAGAGACGAATTAAGCGCATACAACCAACTTTGCAATACATTGGATAATGTTAATGAAGAGGATGAAGTAATAAACTTTCTTGCCATAGCATAAAGCACAAAGTTGCTAGAGGCTACTATAGCCAAAGCATAGTAGAAATAGATATCCTTATTAACTGCCTCTTTTCCTTCAAGATATTGTACAAACTCGGGCAATGCTGCAAAACTGTA
The DNA here is from genome assembly GCA_029882685.1 of Cyclobacteriaceae bacterium. Taxonomy (GTDB): domain Bacteria; phylum Bacteroidota; class Bacteroidia; order Cytophagales; family Cyclobacteriaceae; genus JAOUKH01. Next base: position 16,057 of record JAOUKH010000029.1, on the reverse strand, counting down.
GACCAAGCCAAAAAAAACAATTATTACTGATAAATACCAAAATGCCCGAAATAGTCTTTCCATAGTGTAGAATTTGAGGGCGCAATTTAGGAGAAACTTTTGAGATGTAATAAAATTTCTTTCACAGCCATAGCTTTTATTCAAGGGGTTTGATTATATTATTAGATAATCACTTTTTTAATTATTATGGATCCACATTTACAAGCAGCAATAGAACAAGCACAAAAAAGTCTCAATGAAGGAGGGATACCAATAGGTTCAGTATTAGTGAGAGATGACAAAATTATTGCTTCTGGACACAATAAGCGAGTACAGGAGTCTAATCCCATTTTGCATGGAGAAATGGATTGTTTAAATAATGCTGGACGAATCGGTAGTTATAAAAACACGATTATCTATTCTACACTTATGCCTTGCTACATGTGTGCTGGAACTATTGTTCAATTTAAAATCCCAAAAGTGATTGTAGGTGAATCACGAACCTTCTCTGGAGCAAGAGAATTTATGGAATCGCATGGAGTTGAGGTAATAGATATGGACAACCTTGTTTGTACTCAAATGATGGAACAATTTATTAAAGACAAGCCTGAATTGTGGAGTGAAGATATAGGAGACTCTTAGTTTATCGATCGAATTCGATCAAACTTGCTATTTGAAAAACAATAAGTTATTTAACTCAAATACTTTTCCACCAATTTTTCTGCACATCGTTCTCCATCCATTGCTGCAGACACAATGCCTCCTGCGTATCCTGCTCCTTCGGCACATGGATAAAGACGTTTGAGTTCTACATGCTCGAAAGTAATTCTATCACGAGGAATACGAATAGGAGAAGAAGTACGACTTTCTACACCCACAATTTGAGCTTCATTGGTATAATAGCCCTTCATTTTCCTTCCAAAAGCTTGAAATCCTTGTTGCAGGCTGTTCCAAATAAATTCTGGCAACACTTCTCTTAAATCTACACTCACTATTCCTGGCTGATAAGAAGTTGCTAATAATGAATCTGAGACTTTACCTTTCACAAAATCAACCAATCGCTGTGCTGGAGCAGTTTGTCTCCCCCCAGCAATTTCACATGCTTTTTGCTCAATATCTCTTTGGAAGTACATCCCTGCTAAAGGACCATATTTTCGGTATTCCAAATAATCCTCCTCTCCTACAGCTACAACAATCCCTGAATTGGCGAACTCAGAATCTCTACGAGAAGGGCTCATTCCATTTACTACCACTTCACCTGGATTAGTCGCTGAAGGAACAATGAAACCTCCAGGGCACATACAAAATGAAAATACGCCACGCTGAACTTTATTGAAGGTCGCCTGGTGCACCATACTATAAGGTGCTGCTGGCAAATAATCTCCTCTGTCAGTTTCACAATGATATTGAATCTGATCTATGAGTTGTTGTTGATGTTCAGCACGAACCCCTAAAGCGAATGGCTTTGCTTCAATTTTAATATTCTTATGATGTAATAATTCATATATATCTCTAGCGGAATGACCTGTAGCCAGTATTACTCCCTCTCCAATTATCTTATTTCCATTTTGTAAAACAACTCCTTCAAGCTCTCCTTCTTTAATAACAAAGTCTGTCACTTTGCTATCAAACAAAACTTCTCCCCCTGAGTTATTAATACTTTCACGAAGATTCTCTACTATTTTGGGTAGTTTATTAGTTCCAATATGAGGGTGTGCATCATATAAAATCTCATCTCTAGAACCATGAGCAACCAGTATTTCCAATATTCTTCTTACATCTCCTCTTTTTTTCGAACGTGTATATAGTTTTCCATCAGAATAAGTGCCAGCCCCTCCTTCACCAAAACAGTAATTAGATTCTGGGTTTACTATGTGCTCCTTATTTATTGCAGCTAAATCTCTTCTTCTAGATTGAACATCCTTTCCTCTTTCGAGTACAATTGGCTTATATCCTAGTTCAATAAGTCTCAATGCTGCAAATAGTCCTGCTGGGCCTGCACCTACAACAACTACCTGTTTTGATTTTTTTACATTAGGGTATTCTGTTTTTTTAAATCTATTCTCCTCTGGTTCATCAATAAAAACATTAGCAGAAAGGCGTATTTTAACATTTTGAGAACGTGCGTCAATAGAGCGCTTAACAATTTGAATACTGAAGTGATTGGGATCAGAAACCTTTAACTTTTTAATGACATACTCTCGGAGGTTATCGTCATCCAAACCTATTTCTGGATTGACTACAAGATCAATTTGTTTTTTCATATGGTAAGGTATTTATCCTTAAAATCGGTACTACAATTGACAAAAGTATATTTAATGTTCTAAACGAAGTTAGTTCATACCACGTTTTTCAGCAGAAAAAACATATCCTATATTTAAACCTACATGTACAGTTCTTGAAAATTCACCTTTTCTTAAGTCTATAAACTTATCGACATCATTATCGTTAATATTTACATTTCTGTAGCCAACTCCAAACCCTAAAAACATATCTACTGTAAGACCTTTTTCGTAAGTACGAGGCATGTACCTATATCCCAACATTGGTGCCCACTCAATTCGTTGCTCTGATGCTGTTAATGAAATAATTTCGTTAGGTATAATATTATCATCATTCACAAAATGACTTAAGTTTTCATAATAGATGCCATGTCCAAAATACCACATACCGAAAGTATTATCTGATTTGTAAAATTTTTGTCTTACAGTTATCGTACTACCTCGTGTATAAAGTTCATTAATAGCAACCTTATTATCCGCTTTATAGAATGGGTCTCTTTTAATTGAAAATTCAAATTCATACCCCAATCTTTCCTGCAAGTAAAATTCCAATGAAACAGGAACAAAACCAAAAAATGAAAGAAGAGGGTTTCCTCCTACTACCACGCCCTTAAACTCATTTATACCCTCATCAAAATATTTAAACTTTTTTCCTTTAAACACAAAATCAGCTATACCATAATTTTTAGGTACAACTGTGATATTTAAATTATCCTGATTAGATTCTTCATAATAAGGTTTATAATAGCCACTCAAATCCCCATTCATGTCATACATTTCCCAAGTACCCACCTTTTGGTCATCCGAAATAGTTCCTTTTATTTTTATCTTTCCACTTTCATAAAAACCTAAATATTCTCCCCTTCCATTAATAAAATTGCACTGACCTTCAATATCACCATTTGGATAATAATACACCCAGTTACCTTCACTTACTTCATTTTCCACATAACCTTGTACTTTAAGTTTTCCATTAGGATAGTACTCCTTATACACTCCATTTCCTTCAGTTAGTGTACTTTTTGCTTTTAGCTTTCCATTGGGATAAAATAGATTCCAATTACCTTCTTTAATACCATTTTCAAAAGTACCCTCGGATTGAGTGACTCCATTATCAAAATAATATTCCCATTTTCCAATAGCTTTATTATTGTTATATTCACCTTTTGATGATATCATTGAATTAGGATGATAATACAACCACTCTCCTATTTTTTTTCCATTTGAAAAATTTCCTTCTGCTGATTTTACTCCGTTTTCATGATAAAAAATCCATTTTCCTTGATTGGCATTACCTACTTTTAGTCCCTTACTTTTTACTACCCCTGAACCATAGTAACCTATATACCTACCTTCATTTTCATAATAGTCAATTCTTCCTTTTTTATGACCATTTTCAGAATAATAATACCATAGTCCCTTCCTTTTATTTTTATAAAATTCTCCTTTACTTTTAATTGATCCTGTTTGATAATAAAACTTCCACTCTCCTAAACGTATTTTATCATCAATATTTCCTTCCATTTTTTTCTTTCCATTTTCGAAAAAATATTCCCAATACCCATAAGGTTTACCTTTTATCAGCTCTCCTTTCATTTTAAGGTTACCATTCTCATAATAATAATCCCATTTTCCATTAGGAATACCATCTTCATACTCTCCCCTACGATCCATTCTGCCATTCATGTAAAATGAAATATAACTGCCATGTAAAATATGTACGTTAGAATCCTTTAAGTAGTAAACTTCACGAATTTGGTTTTCATTCTCTTTAAAAAATGAAGCACGCTTTACCTCTTGTGCTCCAACAAAATGGGTACAAAACATGCAAAAAATTAATCCTGTAAATACGTTTAGCCTCAATATTTTAAACTGTTACAATTAACATCTACCAAATTTAAAAATGATTTCAATTCTTATTGTATTATTCTCATTATTTAAAATAAATATTTGCTTTAATTCATTGCTAAACAAATAAAGAAATGATGAAAAAGTTTATGGTTGTTTGAAGTATATTATTGTAAATTTGAGCCATTTATTTCAATAATCAATTAATAAACAAACAACATGTCCGCTGATACGAATAATGCTACCAAGAAAGTTTCTAATGATTTATTTGAGTCTCCAGATTTTTATGTTTTAGATGACTTATTAACTGACGAACACATATTAATAAGAAATTCAGTAAGGGATTTTGTAAAAAAAGAAATTTCTCCTTACATAGAAGACTGGTGTCAAAACGCTCATTTCCCTTATGAAATTGTTAAAAAATTTGGCGATGTGGGAGCTTTTGGCCCTACCATTCCAATGGAATATGGGGGCGGTGGCATGGATTACATATCCTACGGTTTAATTATGCAAGAAATTGAACGAGGTGATTCAGGTATGCGATCTACAGCTTCTGTTCAGGGGTCGTTAGTGATGTATCCTATTTTTAAATTTGGATCTGAGGAACAAAAGAAAAAATATCTTCCAAAACTTGCTTCTGGAGAATATTTAGGATGTTTTGGGCTTACAGAACCTGACCACGGATCTAACCCTAGCGGTATGGTAACTAATTTTAAAGACATGGGGGATCATTATCTATTAAATGGTGCCAAAATGTGGATTTCAAACTCTCCTAAATCAGACATAGCAGTAGTATGGGCAAAGAACGAGGAAGGAAGAATTCATGGATTGATAGTAGAACGTGGTATGGAAGGGTTTACAACGCCTGAAACCCACGGGAAATGGTCGTTAAGAGCAAGTTGCACGGGTGAATTGGTTTTTGATAACGTTAAAGTTCCAAAAGAAAATCTATTACCAGGTAAAAATGGTTTAGGTGCTCCTTTAATGTGTTTGGATTCTGCTCGTTATGGCATTGCTTGGGGAGCTATTGGTGCAGCAATGGATTGTTACGATTCTGCTCGTAGGTACACTCTTGAACGTATGCAGTTCGGAAAACCCATTGCCTCATTCCAATTGATGCAAAAAAAATTAGCAGAAATGCTTACTGAAATTACCAAAGCACAATTATTGAACTGGAAATTAGGTAAGCTAATGGATGAGGGGAAAGCTACTACTCCACAAATATCTATGGCTAAAAGAAATGCCGTAGAAACTGCGCTTAACATTGCTCGTGAAGCTCGGCAAATGCATGGTGGCATGGGTATTACAGGTGAATATCCATTAATGCGGCACATGGCCAACCTTGAATCTGTAATAACTTATGAAGGCACGCACGATATACATTTACTGATTCTAGGTGCCGAAATTACTGGAATTCCAGCTTTTGCTAATTAGAGAAGAACAATATTATTTCTTCCCTTTCAATAGTTTTTTTTATTCTTTTGATTCTTATATCTTCAAGAATTATTCAACCAAAAAAAATATTATGAAAATAAACAAAACGCAGTATATTATCGCTTTACTATTTACCGCAATAATATTGAGCTGTTCTAGTAATTCTTCTAAAACTGAAACACAAGAAACAATTTCAGAAACTGAAGCTTCCACTAATGAAGAAAAAATTGAAATAACTGGCTTTAATACAATTGAAGAACTTTCTAAATCAGTAATAGAATCTCTCCAAAAACGTGACTACGATAGCTATTACTCTCATATAATGACAGAAGAAATGGAGCTGTCACAAGCAAACAGAATTGAAGATGAAAAGGTTAGAAAGGAGTTTATTCATGAATACGGATTTAGCCTTCATGAAGAAAAAGAATATTTTGAGAACTTACTTCATTACTACGATACTAGAAATATTGACCTAAGCAAAGCTACTTTGGCTGATATGGAGTATACAGAATATAAAGAAGGAAAATACGAACCCATTATGCTCTATGAAGTATTTATTCCTATAGAAATGGAAATTGAGTCATTAATAGATTTTACTACCATAGAAGTAGATGGTAAATTCTATCTTACTTCAGAAATTGGAATTTAAACTTAATATTTAATAGGGAGTACTTGATAATTAATTTTGACACTTTTAGTCCTTTTTCTTTGCCGTACCTGTAGGGCTATCGCCAGCCATTTTAGGTTGCGCACTATGCCTTCCCGCCTACTCCCGATAAATCGGGATTCGGTCGGGCAGGCAAACAGTTCTTCATTATTTTGTTGGTAGTTCACCTATCGTTTCCTGCTTTTAATTTCAAAGAACTTTTTAATTGCTATACTATATAATACGAACTAAAAGCTCGCACCAGCTGAGGTTTTTAATTCAATGCACTTAGATTTTCCTATGTTCCACTACCTTAATTATCACAATTTAGGAACAGTCATCTTAAAACTACCATTGCTCAGGGATAGGATTTCTGAAACCGTTCCATCCTTGATTAAATCAGCAGAACAGGTGCCTGTCAAAATATAGTTATCCCCCAATTCATCTACCTGAGTGATTTCAAACACAATGTTTTGTGTAGTACTATTGCTGTCATTATAATATTCGGTAAGGTTTGTATTCATACAGCTTTCATTTTGTGCTACAAAAAGATACGACTCTATATACCCGCTTACTACTTCAGGTACTGGAGGGTACGTAGGATTATCAATTCTGAAAGATATACCTTCTTTGGGCAGCCATACTGAACTTAAATCAAATACATTACCTGTTACTATAAGCTCTATAATGTTTGGGTCAAAGGTATCTTTTGCATATCTACTGGCATCATCTTCATAGTAAGTGTAATCAACTCCATTTGCGGTATATGAAATGTAATCTAATTGGTCGGTTGATATTTCAGTAAAAGCTATTGAAAACTCCACATTTTCAATTATTGTAGTGGTGCTAGGAGAATTATTATCCTTTAAGTTCAAGTTGCTTCCTGTCCCAATTATAACATATTTGCCTCCAACGAATTCAACGTTACTTAAAGTTATTGCGCTTTCTGTCGTACTTAAAACACTATTCCCGTAGTGAAAATCATGATATATCTCAACGGTTAAATCACATGCTGTATATATTGCACCACTTGTAAGTTGCGCTGGATCATCTATACCAATGTACAATCTAAAATATTCACTATTAGAACCTTCTTCTACTGCTCGTAACACGAACTGACGTGTAACTGGAGAATACTCTGCCGATTCAATTGTATAATTAATAGTTTCTCCACCAACGGTAACCATCACAAAAGAATTCTTTTCATTAAATATGTCATCTTGTTTATCAGAACAAGAAAACACAATAGCCGTGACTAATATGAAGAGAGCTGCCTTTTTAAGTAATTTAGCGTTTTGAAATAAAATCATTCGTTATAAATTTAGTTTAAGTAATTGGTTATAATTTTAAATATGTTTGATCGATAAGGAAGTATATTAGAAATTTAAATCAATTGTAATATAGAACCAGTTTCTTCCTCTCATCCTCGTTACAAACGAGGACGAGTGGGGGGTATCATCAACAGACACCCATATAGGGCGGATGTTAATACTTATCAAGGTATTCCTGCCAGTTATCAACATATTTTTCTTTTGCTTTTTTAATAACAAAATCAGGTATTGGAACAGCTTTATAGTCTATACCCTTTTCTTTTAAGAACTCTACTATTTTCATTTTGCACTTATATTGTTCAGAATCCAACGGTAACATTTTCTCCCTCAGAAGGTCTGTGATATACATTTTATTACCTTCCTTATTATATTTTGATCTATCAATAAGCAGTATCGTATAATCAGTGCCTTGTTCCAATAAATATAGAACTATATCATAATTGTCCTGAAATAAGGCTTCTTTCATAGGGGTTCTTCCAAACTCATCCGTATAATTAACATCTGCCCCTAATTCCACCAAGCGCTTAACTAATGTGATGGATTCACTAGCTGCAGCTAATATAGGAGTATCTCTCGTGGTATTTCCATCTAATCTTGGCCCTACTTCTATGTCGTTTGGATCAGCACCGTATTGAATCAATAAATTAAGCATTTCAATTGGCTCTGCTTTGATACCAGAAAGTGTTACAGCATCAATAATAGCAGAAGAACCATCATAGCTATCATGTAAATTTGGATCAGCACCCAATTCTAATAATGCTTTGGTCGAAACAATATTTTCATTATTCACTGTGACCATAAGTAAAGTTTGACCATATTTTGGTTCCCTAAAATCCTTATCGAGATTTTGCTTATTTATTAGATATCTAATTTTTTCAATATTTTTATCCTCTGCTGCCTTAGCCAATTCCCAAATAGGGGTTTTTTGAAACAGTCGATAATCATATCCATTTAGTTCATCTAAATCAACTACTTTATCTCGATTTGTACATGCGCCAACAATAATTATATATATAATAAATAATGTATATTTCATAATATCATTTCTAATAAATATCCCCTGATCGATCATATACTTGAAAAAGGTCTAATATATTATCCATACTGTGTCCATTAATAAGTGCTTCCTTTTTAAAAGAATATAGATAGTGTCTATTTCCATTTACATTTGGCATCCAATCTGAATTATTTTGAATTGCATTTAGTGGGTCTGTCCACATAATGTATGCCTCTATTTTTGAGTCTGGATTTGCTAATTTGGTGAAACCACTGACTCCAGCCGCATTGAAGGTAATAGCATTTCTTCCAGTAGAATATGCATTAGCTGCAGCTTGCCCACCACCTAAAGAATGTCCTGTAAAAGTCAGACTGTTCTCTGCTCCTACCTGATTGCTAATACTTTTTGCATTTTTCTTCGATAGTTTATACTGACTAGATAGACCTAAAGGCTGGATCGCATCAGCTATCGCATCTGCAGTATCTTCAGTTCCAGCAGTAGCATATGTATATTCTGTAGTTCCTTTGTTTTCCCCTCTTTTCGCAGTACGCTCATACACCTGAGATTTAAATCCGTTTTTGTTATTTTTCTCTATTCCAAAATCACGTTTCGAAACTTTCCATCCTCCTTTTAAGATTTTATCACTTTTATCTCCATAAACATGAGCTGCCATAGCAGCTGCTTCTCTTTTACTAGGCCCACCTCCTGTTTCGATTCCTTCTTTTCCAGTTGGATCAATATAATTAACTGGATTATTATAAGTATATGCATAAGGGGATATTCCTGGATACTTATCTGCCATCTGGTCAACTGATAACATTATAGATGTCTGGCTGTCATAATATCGTGCTCCGTAATAGTATAAACCTGTTTCTTCATCCAGTTCCTTACCATTAAATAAATACGGAGTGTTGTCGGTATTGTTGTGTTCTTCAACAAAAGTCTCACCAAAGGCAAAGTATTCTAGGTGTTGGTACACTTCACCACTGGCATCGGTCATGTAGCTAGTACTACCCAAATGATCAGGGTGGTAAAAATATTGGAAAATTTCCTTTGCCGTGCCTGTGGGGTTCACCTATCGTTTCCTGCTTTTAATTTCAAAGAACTTTTTAATTGCTATACTATATAATACGTACTAAAAGCTCGCACCAGCAGGAGCTTTCTATTTCCTTTTACCGCATTAAACCCGTCTGCCGTTAGGCAGAAATGCCAACCTCATGCATCCGCTTTACAAAAGCGGACGAGTGGTGGGAGTTAATCCAAGCTAGTTTGATACTTACTAATAGAGTATGACCATATTGGTTTACCCTCAATCGGATAAAAAGGCTTAGCTAGTACATTTACTTGTACCATAAACCCATCTCCTTGAATCAAATCGAGTATTTCCGACAATGTATATTGAGCCAATGATTTATTTCCATATAAAGAGTTGGTCTTTGTAATCACCTGTAATCTTTCATATAATATATCATTTGAATATACAAATTTCGAAAAAGTTAATGGCTCATTATTATATGTGTTTATCTTACTTATCGGAAATAATTTATCATCCAATGCCATAATAGTACGTATATCTTCAACTAGTAATTTACTAAAATCAACATCTTGTTTCATTCTCAAATAATAGAAATACCCCGTTCCATTAATCCTAATAAACAATCCATTTACAAGATAATCGTCTTTAACATCACTTGGTTCTTCATTAGGAACAATAGCTACTCCATATGTAAAACCATTCGTAGGAAATAAATAAAGGCTATAGTTCTCAAAATGATTAACACTGCTATTAAAAGTAACTTTTTTCAATACTTTATCCTTGTAACAGGTTCTGAAATATTGCGAATTATAATCATTTCCTAAAGGCATCAAATTAAAAAAATCAAAATCTCCCGTTTTCACGATACTATCATAGCTTTCTTCTGGTAAGTGATCTAGAAGAATTTGCTCTTGGGCTTGATTTAACAATTCCTTTAAAGTTATGTCGAAAGGTATTTTTTCTTGGCTACGCAAACTGAATATATTACTAATAAAAATAATTAAAATAATACTAATTCTCATTATATCAATATTTAACAAATGGATCAGGTCCTGATATATTAATTTTGATACCTCCTTTGTACCCTTGACCACTAAGGGGTATTGGCCCACTTCCATCTCTAGGAAATTTCACCCATCCTTGTTGGGGTCTCTATTTCATTACCGCATTAAACCTGTCTGCCGTTAGGCAGAAATGCTAGCCTCATGCATCCGCTTTACAAAAGCGGACGAGTGGGGGGGGCTTTAAGCTCGCGCCAGCAGGGTTAATTATTTGCAGTATTTTTTCTTCGATCTACTTACCCTAAGCATTACATTTAACCCCAAGTTTACATAGTAATATTTTTTAAACAATTTACCCATACCAAACTTTGCTTCTTTTAACTTTCTGTAGGACTTTTTATTAACATAAACTCTAAAAAAATTAATTGAATCGTATCGTATTGGTACTAGTAATCTATACTTATCAGAACAAATTCTAATTGAATATTTATTAATATCATATTTACTCAATTTCTGTATTGATTTTCGAATAGACGTATCCTTATTTAAGAGTTCAATATCAAAATTTAGATCTATTTTTTTTCCATTTTTAAAAAATTCAATTGGAATAGAATCTATATTTTGACCAAATGAATTTAAGGTGATAATTAATAATATGAATACACATTGAATTCTCATCTCTGTAATTAATTTAATTATCAACCGATTTTTTAAATGCATTTAAATTCAATTTAAGAAAGGTGCCGCTTCCTCTATAGAAATTGACTTTTTTGCCATTTGTGCCGACTTGAATAGCAAACCCTTTAAACCCACTCTTTTCCTTTTTGCCTTGATAAGCATAATCGTCTGGTGAAGGATCAGTACTACCTACTTCCGTTGTGGGCTCACCATCACTATTAGTGCTTTCTAATTTTTTACTTGTATGTACATGCCAATAAGTATCTAAATCCGTAACAGAAGGTGAAATTTCAACTGCTTTTCTCTATAAATCTCCCCTTTAACTGTTTTGAAAAATAAGGCATAGATTTAATATTATCTCCAGACCTCCAAAGTATTGTATTCTTAATTCTTATTACTATTTCCTCGGTACTTGGTATACCTTGTTTTTGTAGTTGTAGTTGATAAGTCGATCCTATTTCTATTCGCTTATAAACTTCCCTGTTTATTTCATCCTCTTTGGGTGATGCAACAAAGAGTGTATCATTTTTTTCTTCATTAAAGCACTCAATCAAAAATACTTCTTTTAGTTCACAAATTTTTAACACTTTTACACTCACGTTAAAGTAATCATCCTGAGCATATGTTATATACGCAAATGATACTAAGTATATCGTTACTAGAATGTATCTTATCATTTCTTGAGATTATTAATTAATAATTCTGGATTTAGAATCTTTGGTATATTTGGGTCATACGGGAATTTAGTTATGAAAATACCAGTTGGATCTTGTACTATATTTGGTGATACATGTCGAGGATCCAAAACTTTGGCTTTTCTATGTGCATTTAGATACCCGACTCCATTCACCGTTTTATTTTGAACATCCTTAAAAGTTGGTCCTCCTATACCTGGTGAATCCTTTGCTCCAATATAAGCTTCAAGCACTTCATGCAACATGGAGGCTCCCGATTTAGTCTCATAAAATTCATCTATTTTGCTCATCTGTTCGGGGTTCACGGTTTGATTAGCGGTTGTTTTACCCTCTTCAACCTCACTTCCTTGAAACGCACCTCCAACAAACCAATTGCCTGATTCGGTAAAATTACTACTAGTTGCATTTATATCAACCTGAATTTCACTCGAATTAATAGCCTCCAAAAGTGTTTTATCAGCATCTGTTTTCGCTTTTCCTTTTGCTGAAATTCTACCGTCATCACCCATCTTCAGTTTTAAACTTGACGAAGATTTTAGCTGCTTAAAAGCTGCTTTAGACTCATCTCCCTTGATATATAGGCTGTCCCCATTAATATCAACGTACTTAATAGGATTATTCGCCACATAGCTATAAGGAGAAAGTCCAGGATACTTCTCGGCAAATCTATCAACCGACAACATCACTGATACTTGCGCATCATAGTATCGTGCTCCGTAATAATATAAGCCTGTTTCTTCATCCAACTCCTTACCATTAAATAAATACGGTGTATTGTCGGTATTGTTGTGTTCTTCCACAAAGGTTTCCCCAAAGGCAAAGTATTCCAAGTGTTGGTACACTTCTCCACTGGCATCGGTCATGTAACTGGTTGAGCCTAAATGATCAGGATGGTAAAAGTACTGAAAAATTTCCTTTGCCGTACCTGTAGGACTATTAGCTCCCACCTGCCCTGGTGGTACTTTGCCACTTTTTCCTGCGGTGAGTATGGAGCCGTCATCTGCCAGCCATTTTAGGTTGCGCACTATGCCTTCAAACAATTCGTCATGTTTTGTGTTATAATTTACCTTGCTTTCTCCAGCTTTCAATGGGCCTTGTCCGTTATTGTTCCAACCTCCGCCAATTTTACTCACTATGCGTTGCCCTTCAATATAATAGTGCTTAGTGTATCCACCTGTTTTCAGTACAATGTAGGGGTTCACATATACGGTGTAGTTGCCCATGTTGCCCGATCCGGCTTTCCATTGTCCATCTACATATACGCTCTGCCCGTTACTCTGTCCTTTCAGCACCCGTGTGCCTGATGCATCGTAAGTGTAGTGGTACAGTGCCCCATTATCGCTAATGGCACGGATACGGTTTTCTTCGTCCCAATAGATATCCCTGCGCTGTCCACTTACATCATGATTCCATCCAGTTTGGTTACCATTTGCATCGTAGGTGTAGGCTTGATCACCGATATGTTTGGGGGCATGGGGTTGGTCTTGTCCATAGGTGTAGCCCATGTCGTAGGTGGTTTTTTTCTGTGATGCCCAATTATTTCCATCCGCATTTCCTTTGCGGTCGTGGTTTTGGGTTTTTTGGGTAATACCCCCTACGGTGTTGTATTCCATTGTTAATGAATAACGGTGTTGTTCGTTACTGCCTTCAAAAGTACCTGTTGCAGAAGTGAGACGATACAAGTCGTCATACTCATAGCTGTATTGAGAGCTACCTCCCATTAGGTTGCTACCTGGTACTGCGGCATTGTTTTTCAACCCTAATATATTATTTACCTGATCATATTCATACACATTGTCCATAAAAGCGCGGTTAGCTGCGGTACTGGCGGTCATATTCTTTAACCTACGTCTTTTTGGTTCGTAATCGTAGGTGGTTTTAGTGCCGTTGCCATACTCTAAAAACACACGCTGTTCAAATTTATCATACCCCAGTTGCTTCACATAACTAAACTTACTGCTTCCTTTCTTGCCGTCCATGCTATGCAATAGCCCTCCTACGTTATACGTATAGGTTACTTCCTCTCCATCGGGATAAATCATCGACTCCAGTCGGTTCCAGGTATCATACTTCCACTGGGTTTCAAAAGTTTGGTCGGCACTCTGTGGAATAACGATGGTACGAATATTTTTCACCACCTCCCCAAGTGGGCCATAGAAAAACTCCTGTGCTCCAGTAGCATCTTCCTGAATCACAATGCGTCCTGCTCGGTTATGTTCGGCATCGGCTGCCCCATAGGTGTAATGCACATTGTTTTCGGGGTTGTTGGGGTAAGTAATATCGGTTAATCTTTCGTGATCGTAGGTATAGGTAATTGCCCCACCCGAAGCACTCAGGTTGGCAGTAAGCAATTCGGTAAGGTTACCTGCCAAGTCGTAGGCATAGGTGGTAATACCTGCATCGGGGTGTTCTCTTTTTATGCGCCTGCCAAACCAGTCATATTCCGAAATGGTGGTATTGTCCATATCATCGGTAGCGGTCAACTGCTCGTTAATGGCGTTGTAGGCAAAACTTGTCCACACGTCTCCTTCGGTCGTTACATTCTTCACGGAAGTAACTCGCCCACGCACATCGGTATATTGGGCAGTAACAATGCCATTGGCATCGGTAGTTTCCGTACTGAACTGTAGTGTGCCTTCTCTATCACTATCAAACCCGTATGCGGTGCTGGTAATCGCCATATCTGGTAGCGTAACCGTCAATGCCCTGTTCAGCACATCATAGGTGGTGGAGGTCGGAGTAATAGCATCTTCACTTTCCAGCAATGTTCCTGTCTTTTGAGGACTCACTTTATCTTCTAGTACTGGGTAATAGGCTTCAGTAGTTCTGCCAAAGGCATCGAACATTACCCTGCCCGATACTACCATCATTTCCTTATCGGGCGCACCTGGGCTTTGATAAATGGCTGCATCTTTTTTGGTTTGTAACACTCTGCCTAATCCATCAACAAAAATAGCTGTTTCCAACTCATTGCCTCTATTGGCAGGATCGTAGTGTTTGGTGAGTGCCCAAGGTACTTCGGCATCAGGGTGGTACTCAAACTGAATGGTAAAGGGTGCGCCTTGTTGTTCGTAAGGACCAGTAATTTGTTCTACCCTACCTAAATTATCTAACACATACGATATTTTTTGACCGTTTAAATCTATGCTTTCCAGTACTTGCCCGAAACTATAATCATAGGTAGCCTCGGAAACATAGCCGTAACTGTTGGTGGCGGAAGTAACATAAGTATGCACAACGTTATCGTACGTGTATTCTAAGCTCAACCGTTCGTCATTGGCATTAGCAGGACGAGTCATTTTTAATAGGTTGCCGTACTGATCGTATTCCAGATCGTGTACTGCTGCATCGCCTTCTTCCAAAAATTGGCGAATTTGGGTCACATTTCCTGTAGCAGGATCAATGTCGGCTTCTCGCTTGCGATAGGTGCGATTGGCACCATTTACGGTAATGGACTTGGGCATACCTTTTATATTTGCATAATCATGGTAAACAATGGTAGCAATTAAGTCATCTGCCATTCCTTCATCACCAAAGTTGGTGTATTCGGTTACATTGCCCCAGTCACCATACGTAAAAGCAGTAGAAGTCGATTTTCCTGCTTCCGCCTGCCCTTCATAAAATTTTTGGCTGGTAGTCTCTACGGCTATGAATTTACTTTCCCCTTCAGGTGCAGTAGCAATACCTGATTTTTCGATATAGGTATTTGTCTTTTCTACATACTTTTTGTCTGCCGCATCGGTCATTACTTCGGTAAGTAATAGTCCCTTTTGATGATAATCGTTATTATTAAATGTTTGAGTTACCGTGGTATAAATAGCATTATCATTTTCGGTGTCCAATGTATTGGAAATTACTTTCTCAAAGCCATAAAATTCTCGTTCTCTACGGTCGTAATATCCATTTTCGTACGAAAATGAAGTACGTAAAGTGTCTATTCCATCACCGCTAAAACCATCTACAACTTCTACACCACTTAGTACCCAAGCGTTGTTGGGTAATTTGAGTCGTCCTGAATAATGGCTACACATCACGTAGCAAAAATGTATAAAAATGACGGAATTAATCGCAGGTACAGCGAAGGCTATAAACTCAAAGTTTTAGCCGAACTTAGTACTGGTAAATACAAT
>JAOUKH010000184.1 GCA_029882685.1 Cyclobacteriaceae bacterium | reverse complement strand
CCTAGGGAAGTACATTGATATTTGTTTTTTCTATCTTCTTTAAATAATATGTTTTCTACTAATCCAAATTTTTGTAACCGTTTTAGAGCAGGATAAATTGCTCCTGGACTAGAACTATAATTACCAATGGCAGTTAACTCGAATTGTTTTCTAATAGCATAACCTGATTGTGGTAGAATATGAACCAATCCAAGTATTGCATAATCTAATGAAGTTGTTTTAATATTTTTGATATCGCTCATTTTAGTACGTTTCGTACTACAAATATAGTACTAATCGTACTAAAACAAAATATTCACAAAAGAATTATTTGCATTGCTCTCCAGCTATTAGTAAAATAGAGTTTTAGGAGATATTAGACTTAAATAAAATAGCTATACAAAAAGAAGGGTTAAAAAATCACAAGACTTGAGGGTTTAATTTAAACCTCCAAAAGACAAGATTTGGGCTGCTGTACTGTATCAACCCTCCACTGTTATCCTGAATAAACGAGGTCCCGACAAGTCGGGATGAGGCCCGGTTTCAACAAAAGCTATACCCGGTATATTATTAAATGTTAAGTTTAAACAACGAGTCCAAGCCTTGTGATTAAAAGTAAAGTTAACCATTTATTGGTATGTATTGACAATACAAATTGGTTTATTTGCGATAATAAAATATAAATCCTTACATATGCGAAAAATATACTTCACTCCTGGTCCTTCTCAGCTCTACTTCACAATTGAAGAACACTTTAAATCTGCATTAACGGAAAATATAGGATCAATTTCTCATAGAGGTGAACAATTCAAAAAAATACACCAACACGCAGATAATGGGTTAAGAAATTTACTCAATATTCCAGAAAATTTTAATATCATTTTCACCTCTTCGGCAACAGAAATTTGGGAAAGAATTATTCAAAGCTGTGTTATTGAAAATACAACACACCTTGTAAACGGAGCTTTTTCTAACAAATTTTACCAAACTGCAACTCAACTAGGCATAAATGCAAATAAAATTGAAGCAACAGATGGTACATGTGCTTCTATTAACGATATAGGAATAGATTCTAATCCAGAACTCATTGCTTTTACCCATAACGAAACTAGTACAGGTGCTTCACAACCACTAGATGACATCTATAAAGCTAGAGAGCAATTTCCTAATGCTTTAATAGCTGTAGATGCAGTGTCCTCACTCCCATATATTGATATAGACTATACTAAAGTAGACTCAGTATATTTTTCAGTTCAAAAATGTTTTGGTCTTCCTTCTGGCTTAGGTGTGTGGATAGTGAATGACAGGTGTGTCGAAGCTACTCTTAAAAAAGAGTCTTTAAGAAAATCTACTGGTAGTTCATTCCGACTTAGCAATAGTTTTAAAATGGCTATGAATCATCAGACTCCAGCCACTCCAAACGTATTGGGAATCTACCTACTAGGTAAGGTTGTTGAGGATATGAACCTAAAAGGGATAGATATGATTAGAAGAGAGATCGATTATAAAGCAGCAGTATTATATAATGCTATTAATCAGCATGACACTCTTTCTCCATTTGTAAAAGAAATACAACATCAATCCAAAACAGTAGTTGTAGCTGAAACGGAAAAAAGTGCTGAAATAATAGAAAAACTAGGTAAAAAAGGGTTTGTATTAGGCACTGGATATGGTAAATATAAAAGCAAACATATCCGCATCGCCAATTTTCCTACACACTCTAAAGAACAAATTGAAATGCTCTCTGACCTATTGTTATTATAATGAAACCTTCCCCCTGTGTCTCCCCTCAAGGAAAAAATCGGAAATATCCCCTTGAGGGGAGACACAGGGGTGTTTTATAACAGAAACACATATTGCAAGTTTTTAATCGGATAATAGTAACAATAAACTGTCTTATAAATAATCTAATACACTAATTTATTGACTAATAGCAAATAGATTAAAAGATATGCCTTATTTTTGTGTCGAAAATTAAAAATACGTAGCATTAAATGGAATCCATTAAAACTATATCCGTTTGTTTAGATAAGTCCGCTATGGACGAAACCTTAATTAAGTTCACTTCATTTATTGTTGATAATTCATTAGCAGAAAAGGTTTGTTTTATCAATGCCATCAAAAATCTTGACATACCTAAGGAAATATTGAAGGAATTTCCTGATATGAAAAAAAATGCGATCAAAGAGCGAACTGAATATATTAAAGCAGAAATTAAGCAGCATTTTAAGCCACAAAAAAAAGTAGATACCAATTTTATCATTAAAGGTGGTAGAGAGGCAAAGACAATTCTTGAAATTATCGAATCTAATAATTCTGATTTAACTATAGTTGGCAGAAAAGTAGGTATAAAAAGTGAGGGTGGTGTACTGCCATTACGTTTAGCTCGAAGAGCTACTTGCAGTTTATTAATTGTTCCAGAAGGAACTACTCCAAAAATGGATAAAGTTTTATTGCCTGTTGACTTTTCTGAAAACGCTAAACTATCGGTGCAACGTGCAATAGAAATGGCCGCTCTTCATAAAGATAAGGTTGAAATATTAGCCCAGCATATTTATAGTGTTCCTACTGGATATCACTATAGTGGAAAATCTTACCAGCAGTTTGCGGAAATTATGAAGGATCATTCTAAAAGTGATTATGCGAATTTCATAAAGACTATAGATACCAAAGGAGTAAGTATTGAACCAATTTTTGGTCTTAATGATAACGACAATATTATTAGTGGTATCGTTGACATGTCAAAAAAAGTGCATCCAGACTTTATCATTGCAGGGGCAAAAGGTAGAACTGCTACCTCTGCTTTGTTTATAGGAAGTTTTGCTGAGAAATTAATTCATGCCGAAATACCCTACCCATTATTTATTGTAAGACCAAAAGGTCAAAATGCAGGTATTCTTGACTATTTGAAAAAAATATCGAAATAGTCTTTCCTTATTGACAAGCACTTACTAATCAGTAACTACAACATATTACCAATTATATAATAACAAAAATTTAATAGTTAATAATGTATGTGCTACATGAAGTATACATTTTTAAAATAATATGAAGAATAGAATTAGAAGATTTCTGTTAATTGTAAACCTTCAAACCTTGATTATTTCCGGATTATCGGTGACTTCTACAGCCATTTGTATTCATTATAAGTTCGAAGCAGATTTTCCTCTAACTTTAGTGGCTACATCTATAGTATTTCCTATAGTGTTTTCCATTGGTGGTGCTTATAAGCGTAGAGAAGCTGCATTAAAAGAATATGCTGCCATTAAGGGGTATTTAAGAGCTATATACTTTGTTTCTAGAGACTGGATTGATACGCCTAAGCCTGAGAATGTTACTAAAATGAATAATATCATTCAAGATTTTTTCAACAACATAAGAGTAATGTTTACTAGCCCAAAATCTGAATTAGTTGAAAATGAAGAAAAAATCTATGATAATTTTTCAGACATCTCACTCTACATTAAACACGAACTTAGAGGAGAAGGGCTTTCTTCAGGAGAATGTTCACGCACCAACCAGTACCTGCAAAAAATGATCATTTCTTTTGAGTCTATTAAACACATTTATCAGTATAGAACCCCAAGAACATTACGCTCTTTTAGTAATCTTTTTATTAAAATTCTCCCCATTATTTATGGTCCTTATTTTGCTTTTCAAGCAGAAAAAATGTCATGGGCCTTGAGTTTGTAATTCCTGTACTACTTACTATGATTCTTGTTAGTTTGGATAATATTCAAGAACATCTGGAAAACCCTTTTGATCAAGTGGGTGAAGATGATATCAAATTTAATGTTGAAAAATTTATTGAACGACTAAATCACCAAACGGCTGATGGTTAAGCCTTAATTAAATTGGCTCTACCATGAATTTAGTTGAAACAGTTCATAAGAGGAAGTTATATTCTTCTATGAATAATAGAAGAATACTTTCAGTAGATGTCCTCCGTATAACTATGGCTTGTTTGTGAGACCCAAACAAGAGCTTTAAGAAATATAATTACAATTGAAGCCTACATAAATACTCAGTATTTTTTTCAGATAACACTGAGCGAATTAGGATACTTACAACATAATCATACCGTATTTATTCTTCTACCTTTCCAACTGGTCTATTTCCATTTCCAACTTTTTTCTCAAGTGCATCTCCAAGTTCAAGTCTCATTGTATTGGCAAGTAGTTTAATTTTATTAACAACTTCCACATTTTCAGATGCTACATTTGAAGTCTCATTTATATCTTTAGATAAATCATAAAGCTCTATTTGATCAATGACATTGTATTCATAGTCTACTGGAAATCCATTTTTTCCACCTTCTCTACCATTCAACGTTCTATACTTATGTGGAAAATACATCTTCCACTTATCATACCTTATGCCATGAAGTTCATTCACATGATAGTAAAAGTAATAGGCTTCATGAGGACTTTGATTAGAATTTCCTGTCCAGATATCCCAAACACTTTTACCATCAATTTTATTGTTTGGCAGACTAGCCCCTGTTATTTCGGCAATGGTAGGTAAAATATCAATAGCCATCATGGGTACATTAATTTCACCTCCTGATTTTATTTTCTTGGGGTATCTAATTATACAAGGCTCTCTTTGACCACCTTCTAAAGCAGTTCCCTTTCCTTCTCTTAACGGATAAGCAGATCCAGCATGATCCCCATAATTTAACCAAGGGCCATTGTCTGAGGTGAAAATCACAAGCGTGTTGTCATCTAAATTATACTCTTTCAATTTTGCTAAAATTTGTCCTACAGACCAATCGATCTCCATGATTACGTCACCATATAAACCTCTTTCTGACTTTCCTTTAAATTTATCAGAAACAAATAGCGGAACATGTGGTTGAGGATGTGCAATGTATAAGAAAAAGGGATTTTCCTTATTTTTAGCAATGAAATTTATACTCCTTTCCGTAATGTCTGTAGTTAATGAAGATTGATTAGTGATGGTATCTATTACTGTTTCATTTTCAAATAATGGTAGAGGATTAAAATCAAATGTTATCCCTTGTTGAGGATGCATAGGCCACATGTCATTTGAATATGGAATTCCAAAATATTCATCAAAACCTTGATTATTAGGCATAAACTTAGGGTTATCACCCAAATGCCATTTTCCGAAAATTCCAGTTTTATAACCATTAGCTTTTAACATTTCAGCAATAGTAGTTTCAGATAGGTTTAACCCTTTATTACTATTAGGCATAAAAGCTCCGTGTATTCCTATACGATTTGGATAACAGCCTGTAAGCAGCCCTGCACGTGATGCTGAACAAACTGCTTGAGCAGCATAAAAATCTGTTAGTTTTATTCCTTCTTGAGCCATTTTATCCAAATGGGGCGTTTTAATATCAGGAGAGCCAAAACAACCTACGTCTTGATAGCCTTGATCATCGGTAAAAATGATTATAACATTTGGCTGCTCATCCTTTATTGATTGATGACGGTTGCATGAAATAATGCTAAGTGATAATAAAAGTAAAATTATTAGTCTATTCATTGTATTAATTATGTTGTATAGCATCCATGAATTTGCGGAAATCAAGTTTAACTTAATTATGTCATTCCTGAAAATTTAATGTTGAAAAATTACGAGAACTATTAACAAAACACAATAAGACAAAATCCACAGTACACAACTGTATTTATACAGAAAGATAATAAATTAAGGTAATTATTCGATAAATGAATCATTACAGGTTTATCACTTTTTATATCAGCAAATCATATATATTAATCTAGGTAATAATGTGACCAAAATACTAACTCTAGAATCTGCTGGAATCAGTCATTCTCTGGTTTTGGGTCATGATGGTCATAACTTAATACATCACTTAATTTCCAGTAGTCATTTTCTTTTAACCAAACGGAAGTGAACTTGGCTGTTCCTGTCCATAAATCTTCTTTTCCTTTTTTTCTAATATAAAAATGATGAATGCCATGCTGAATAGCTCCATATAACTTTCCATTATTATATAATGGAAAAACATTCAGGCTACCTTCTTTCAACTTTCTTATTGGTTTTTCTTCAGAATTGCCACAAATGTATTTGCGTGTATTATCAAAGAATAATCTTCTATCTTGAAAACCGCTTTGATCATGATAGAATTTCAAGTCTGAGGAGATAGTTTCTTCTAAATAATCCATATCGCATTGATTGAAACCTCTTTCAAAAAATACGCTATCCTGTTTTTTAAGTTCAATAAATAGTGGTGAGTCCTTCGCTACTTGTGCTTTGAGCACATAAGAACATAATAACAATATTGATACACTAAAGATTATTCGTTGTGCCATAGTTTTGATTTTTGTTTGAGCAAATATCATTGGCTAGTTGATTATTAAGTAATAAACCAACCGCCAATAACACGTCAAACCCCTGCCAATTTTATGACACGCTTATATTATGCTGAAATTCAGATTGATATGTAATTTTTTGTTCTTATCAATTTCAGCGGTATTTCTGAGAATAATATAAACATTGGATAAAACTAATAGCACCATAACGATTAGGGTAAGCTTATTGCCAATAGAAAACCAATTTTTAGCAAAGGCACTCAGCATAAAAATGATGAATGATAAAATTGTCCATAATATTTGCACAGAAATAATCTGTTTTGTCAACGGATTAAATTGTTTTAGTGCGAACATTATTATCAAAGGAACTACAATGTTTAAAGGAGGAATATATGTTACGAATAAAGAGGACAGGTTAATGAGCTTAATAAAAGTATAGTTATATTCTGTTGTAACTTTTTCACGGATAAGTAATTTACTTTCATTTACTTCTAAAGCTTTTGCAAGTGCTTTTAGTGTATGTCCTTTTGGTTCGATTCCAGCTTCAACACGTTGTATAGTTCTTACAGATACACCTGACCTTGAAGACAGTTCTTCCTGAGTTAAGTTTAGTCTTTCTCGAAATTCTATAAGTTTAGACACCTAGTTAATTTAACATACAAAGTATTAACGAGTTTCATTTAATTGCTCTG
>JAOUKH010000183.1 GCA_029882685.1 Cyclobacteriaceae bacterium | reverse complement strand
TTCAATAACCACTAATAGTTTATTGATGAGTGCTTTGAGGTCATCACGATCAGCAAATTCTACATCTTCTTCACTAAAATCGAGTTCAAGCTCAATCATTGAGGCAAAATGTATGAGTTCTTCTCGTAATCGAGCAATTTCTTTAGAGAAGCCACCTCGCATTTGGTTCATTGCTGCTTCGTGTGAAGCAGCGGTATCTGAATTGATTAAATCGGCTACTGCTTCGGCTTGCGCCAAATCAAACTGGCCATTTAAAAATGCACGCTGGGTAAATTCACCTGGTTTTGCTAGTCGAGCTCCATTCTTTAACAGTAACTTGATGACTTGTTTCACAATATACGGAGAGCCATGGGTGGAAATTTCCACCACGTTTTCTTTCGTAAATGAGGAGGGGGCTTTAAAAATAGAAACGAGTACTTCATCGACAACTTTGTTGCCATCACGCAATGTGCCAAAATGAATGGTATGAGAGGGTTGATTTTCAAGATTCTTACCCTTAAATACCTTGTTGGTTATCGTAATTGCATCATCACCCGATAAGCGAATTACCGCAATGGCGCCAACACCTTGTGGGGTGGCAAGTGCTATGATGGTGTCTTGCAACATGCTTTTCAGTTAATCAATTTGTTGATAGCTAGTTAAACTTTTAATTTTCAAATTGGTTAATTTTCAAATTGATTAATTAACTATTAAACCCTCTTAATTTTATTTGTGTTAGTTTATTCTTAGTGTCTAATGGAAAATCACCCTTCATCATCCAGTCGTAGTAGCCCGGCTCACGTTGTAGTATTTCCGTTACGGGCTTCCCTCTGTGTTTTCCAAAATTAAATACTTCAATACCATTTTTCATTACCATACTACCTCTTAAATCGACTAAATTCTGGTTGAATAGATCATGAATTACCTTCATGTCGTTTTTGATCACGCCTAGCTCTTTTCCTAAATTGTCTACAATTGTCTCATTCTCATACCGTTCCATTTGAGCTTTAAACACTTCCAATGTGGCTTTAGTATCTACTTCAGCACTATGAGCTCCATCTAATGTTTTCCCACAATAGAATTTATATGCAGCTCCTAAAGTTCTTTTTTCCATAGCGTGAAATATTTTTTGTGCATCAATTAACTTTCTTTTCGATACATCAAACTCTACTTCAGCTCGTAAAAATTCTTCGACAATTACAGGAATATCGAATTTTAAAATATTGAATCCACCTAAATCTGCACCTTCTAAAAATTTGGCAAACTCTTTGGCTACCATTTTGAAAGTTGGAGCATCTTTTATGTCTTCATCGTATATGCCATGTATCAAACTTGTTTCTATTGGTATAGGAACAGTAGGGTTGATTTTCATGGTTTTGGTGATCACCTCACCATTAGGCATTGCTTTTACTATTGAAATTTCAACGATACGATCGGTAGTGATATTTGTACCTGTTGTTTCTAAATCGAAAAAGGCAAGCGGATTTTTTAGGTTTAATTTCATGTATTGTTCTTGTTTTCCTAATTTTTAGATGTTTTAATTCGTGGATTAACCTGAAGTCAAAATTAAAATAAAATTACTGTAATGGAGAATGAACTAGTAGAAATCCCATTTATCTCATTTTTTAGCTTCTAAGCCCTGACAGGGTTCTTTTGAAATGGGTTGTGTTTTGAAATTGAAAATAATGCATAAAGTAACATAACCCTGTCAGGGCTGTTTTATCAAATAAAGCCTAATCCTGAACTTATAAATACTGTTTGTTTCTCACAAACAAGGACAGTTTTTCTTTATCAAACTCACACTTTATAACACACTGCATTGATGTTCATTCCAGAACCCACAGAAGCTAATAATATGATATCATCCTTTTGTAAACTGTGGTTTTCCAGTTTACCTTTTCTTACCATATCTAATAATGTAGGAACTGTTGCTACAGAACTGTTTCCTAGTCTATGAATACTCATAGGCATAATGTATTCTGGTATATTATCGATGCTATACAACTTAAAGAATTGTTTGATAATAGCATCATCTAGTTTTTCATTTGCCTGATGTATGAATACCTTTTTTACCTGATTGATATTTACATTACTTCTGTCCAAACAATCTTTCATAGCTTCGGGTACATGTTTTAGAGCATATTCATATACTTTTCGTCCTTTCATTTTTATGTAGCGAGTATTTGGGTCAGAGTCGGGAATGTTAGATTTCCCAAAATATAAATAGTAAGCTTCATTTTCACAGTGGGATAATGCACTGGTTTCTAATATTCCACGGTCATTAAATTCTGAATTTTTTCCTTCTACAACACAGGCTCCAGCCCCATCAGAAAAAATCATACTATCTCTATCATGTGGATCAAGTACTCGTGAAAGTGTTTCAGTGCCAATAACAAGACATTTTTTTGCCATTCCCGACTTTATATATGCATCAGCTTGTATTAAACCTTGTATCCAACCTGGACATCCGAATAAAATATCATACACCACACATTTAGGATTTTTTATACCTAATTCATGCTTGATGCGTGATGCAATGGCAGGGAGCAAATCAGATTGTATGTTACCATCTTTCACATCACCGAAATTATGTGCAACGATAATTTGATCTAGTGTTTCAGGATCAACACTTGCATCAGCAATGGCCAATTTAGCTGCTTCAGTACCTATGGTTGACGTATTCAAATTTTCAGAAGCGTATCTTCTTTCTGCTATACCTGTGATCTGCTTAAACTTTTCGCTTATTTCCGATGATGGTTTATCTATTAAAGTTTGATTTTCCGTATAGAAAGTATTTGTGGAAAAATCCTGATTGGTCTTTACTACTGTTGGTATGTATGATCCAGTACCTGTAATTATTGATTTAAGCATAACTAACGCTTGTTAGGTGAATAGTGCAATTTTAAATAAAAAATAAACAAACAATATAAGAGAGTTAAAATGAGATATAAAAGAAATTTAATCTATTTATATGAATTGATGTTACGAAAAATCTGTCAGGTTTATCGAAACCTCAAATTCTCTACAACCATTCACCATTCATGTAAAAGAAGAAGTGTAGTTCGAGGATATTTATTTAAATTGACGGAAATCAATCAAAAAATTAATATCATCATGAACAACCTAACAAAATCATCACTCATTTTCATTATTAGTTTATTTGTTTTAGCATTTTCTGCATATGCTCAGGAAATTTCAGAGGAAACTTTTAGTGGGCTTAAATTTAGAAGTTTAGGGCCTGCCTTAACTTCGGGGAGAATAGCCGATATAGCTATTCATCCTAAAAATGAAAACATTTGGTACGTTGCTGTTGGTTCTGGAGGAGTCTGGAAAACAGAAAATGCAGGAACTACATGGACACCAATTTTCGATAGTCAGACCAGTTATTCCATAGGATGTATCACCATAGACCCGAATAATAGTAGTACCATTTGGGTAGGAACAGGAGAAAATGTTGGAGGAAGACATATGGGATTTGGTGATGGAATTTACGTAAGTAATGATGAAGGTAAAACATGGGAAAACAAGGGGCTTACTGCATCCGAACATATCTCTAAAATTATTATACACCCTAGCAACCCGAATGTTATGTGGGTAGCTGTACAAGGGCCACTATGGAGTAAAGGAGGAGAACGAGGCTTATATAAATCAACAGATGGGGGCAATACTTGGAATAAGACGTTAGGAGATAGTGAATGGACAGGAGTAACAGATATTGTTGCTGATCCTCGTAACCCTGATGTAATATATGCAGCAACATGGCAGCGACATCGTACAGTTGCAGCGTATATGGGAGGAGGTCC
The DNA here is from genome assembly GCA_029882685.1 of Cyclobacteriaceae bacterium. Lineage (GTDB taxonomy): Bacteria > Bacteroidota > Bacteroidia > Cytophagales > Cyclobacteriaceae > JAOUKH01. Next base: position 3,274 of record JAOUKH010000183.1, on the reverse strand, counting down.
TGGTTCAGGACTACATAAAAGTACCGATGGTGGTAATACTTGGACAAAATTGATAACAGGTATTCCTACTTCAAATTTGGGTAAAATAGGTTTGGCCATAAACCCTTTCAAACCAGATATGATTTATGCCGCCATAGAGTTGGATCGAAAAAAAGGGGGAGTGTTTATGTCTTCCAATGGTGGAGTAAGTTGGGAAAAGCAGTCAGATGCTGTATCGGAAGGTACAGGACCTCACTATTACCAAGAACTTTATGCTTCACCTCATCAAGAGGGAAGGTTGTATTTGATGAGTAATGTATCTCAAATTTCTGATGACCATGGAAAAACATTCCGTTATATGAATGAGGAAAAAAAGCATGTTGATAGTCATGCAGTGGCATTTAAAAATACAGATCCTAATTATATACTTTTTGGAACAGATGGAGGGTTATACGAGACGTATGACCTCACAAAAACATGGAAATATATTAGAAATTTGCCGCTTACACAGTATTATAAAGTGGCAGTAGATGATAGTGCACCATTTTATAATATTTATGGTGGAACACAAGATAACGGCTCACATGGAGGGCCTGTACGAACAACAAGTGTTGTTGGCATTCAAAACAAAGACTGGTGGATTACTTTAGGCGCAGATGGTCATCAATCGGCTGTGGAGCCAGGAAATCCCAAAATTACTTATGGAGAGTTTCAACAAGGTAGACTTTGGAGAATAGATCAAACTACTGGAGAAACTGTTTTTATTCAACCACAAGCAGGAGAGGGAGAACCTTACGAAAGATTTAATTGGGATGCCCCAATTTTAGTGAGTCCGCATAAACCTACACGTTTGTATTTTGCTTCACAGCGTGTATGGAAATCTGAAAATAGGGGAGATGAATGGACTCCTATTTCGAAGGATTTAACAAAAAATCAAGAGCGGATCACATTGCCTATTTTGGGTAAACAGCAAAGTTGGGATAACCCGTGGGATATTGGAGCAATGTCAAATTACAATACAATCACGTCTTTGGCAGAATCTCCCAAACAGGAGGGACTGATTTATGCTGGTACAGATGATGGTATTATCCAAGTGACCGAAGATGGAGGTGCTACTTGGAAAAAAATAGCACTAGGAGCAATAAAAGGTATTCCAAGTACCGCTTTTGTAAATGATGTTCGGGCTGACCTGTTTGATGCCTCTACTGTATATGCTGCTTTGGATAATCATAAATATGGTGACTATAAACCTTATTTAATCAAAAGTACTGATAAAGGAAAAACATGGGTATCTATAAATGGAAACTTGCCTAGTAAACTGATTACTTGGAGGTTAGTACAGGACCATGTGAGAAAAGAGTTGCTATTTGCAGCAACTGAATTTGGAATTTACTTTACATATAATGGAGGTACTAACTGGTTGAAAATGAAGGGTGGTTTACCGACAATTTCCTTTCGAGATATAGCTATTCAGAGAAGAGAAAACGATTTGGTAGGTGCTTCTTTCGGTCGTGGATTTTATGTATTGGATGATTTGACTCCCATTAGATCGTTTCAAGTAGATATGCTGAAAAATGAAGCTACTTTATTTGCTACAAAACCAGCTTACTGGTATGTACAGAAAAATGAAATTTACGGGCAAGGAAATGCTGAATATGCTGCAGAAAATCCACCTTTTGGTGCGGTGTTTACCTATTATTTGGCTGACAAGATGAAGTCTTTAAAAGAGGTTAGACAGGAGAAGGAAAAAGAGCTAATTGAGAATAATAGTAATATAGCTTTTCCAGGATGGGACGTTTTGGATAAGGAAAGGAGACAAGAAGACCCTAAGGTTGTGCTGACGATAAAAAATGCAGATGGAGTAGTCGTGAATACTATTGACGGCACAAATGAAAAAGGTTTTAATAGAGTGAACTGGGAGTTAAATTACGCAGACCGAACAGGAGTAAATTTAGATAGTAAAGGTCAAGGTGGATGGGATAATAATCTTATGGCTACTCCAGGAGAATATACGGTTACCATGAGCAAATTAGTAGATGGAAAAGTAACACAACTTGCTGAACCTCAAAAATTTGAAGTGGTGAAATTACAGGATGGCGCACTGAAAGGAGCATCTTATGCTGAGATTGATAAATTTAGAGAAGAATATCAGGAATTTCGTCAAGATTTAAAAGCTACTAATGCGGTATTGAGAAAAAATATATCAACTATAGCAGCTATGAATATTGCAATACGACAAGCTAAAAATTCTTCTAATGAACTTATTACAAAGCTTTATGAAGTGCGGCAGCAACTTGAAGATTTGGACATAAAGCTTAATGGAGATAAAGTAAAGTCAGAGATTGGAGAAAAATATGATCCAACTCCGGGTACAGGAGCATTTATAGGTAGAGTGGCATTAAGTACTACTTATGGGCCGACAAAAAATCATACTGATGCTTTTGTCTTAGCACAAAAGGAATTATCAAAAGTAAAAATTGAATTAGCCAAGTTTGCTAAAACTGTTGTTCCTGAGTTAGAAAAATCTCTAAAAGAGGTAGGTGCACCATGGATTGAAGGACAAGGTCTGATGGATTGATATGTTTCATCTAATTGATACATAATATTGATAGAGTATTGAACCCTATTATCATAAAAAAAGCAGCTAGAAATAGCTGCTTTTTTTATGATACCATTTAGTGAGAAAAAAATTATTCCCCTATGTCTTGATCTTTATTCTTACCACCTCCAAAAGGGAAGTTTAAAGCAAAATAAGGTCTGAAATAATCAGTAGCTGTTATTGTACCATCCTCCATACGTGCAAATGTCCACCGATATTCTCCTCCTATTGTTAAGAAAGAAATTATATCGTAAGATAAGTTAACGTTGGCTAACGATCTATCATCAAGTATAAAAGCATCGTTTAAATCAGCGAGATTTCCTTTGATATAACTTCCAGATAAAGTTAAGTTTTCTATTAACTCTGCAGTTTCTAATTGAACACGAACTAAAGCTGGTGTTTCTTCAGAAATTTTATCAGGTAGAAGTAATGCTCCTGTAAATCTTATTTTATCTATAATAGAGATACCCAGTGATCCATAAATACCATTCGATGTTGTAGCTGTACGTAAAGATTCAATTTTTTCATCTTTATTGATCTCATACATAGCATCGAAAAATTGAGGAAGATAATTATCCTTATAGATCAATCTTTCTATTCGAGTATCAAAACGGAAAAGGTTTCCTGCTACTTTCATTTGAGAACTAAGTCCAAAGCTTGTGCCTTCCCCTTTACCATATGTTATCCCATCAGTTA
>JAOUKH010000182.1 GCA_029882685.1 Cyclobacteriaceae bacterium | reverse complement strand
TTTTTTAGCTTCATTAATTCTTTTCATTATTTTTGTGTTCAAATAGTTATTTCTATGATCCAAAAGTTTTTCCCACTTGATAAAAACTACATTTTAGAAACAGCACAGCTTATTCAGAAGGATGTACTGCTATTTAAACTGTCGGAAATGGTAAAAAAAAGTTATTTGAATCGCCATAATCCAATGGGGCTTGTTGATGACACGGTGATGGAAATACAAAATCATGAATTAAAAGGAATAAGTAATTTAGAGCAATTTTATAATAATTTGGCTGGTGTATACCGTTACAAGTATGGACACAATCAGTTGGATTTACTTTTCGATGGTAGAGATCATTTGGAAAAATACAAAGATGATTGGCAGCAACATTTCCAAAATTGGATGAATGAATTTTGCACTAACCCCTATTTTCTTAAAACCATACTAGAACTAACTGTATTTCATAATGAGGAAAACAATGTTGATTTACCTTTTAAAAGGCTGAATGGCTATATTCATAAACACTTAAATGTTAAAATATACAGAAACAAGGGAATAGTAGAAATGAAAGTTGCATAAACCTCATAGGGAGTACTTGATAATTAATTTTGACACTTCTAGCCCTTTTTTTCCTACTTTCTTTCTTGATAAAGAAAGTAGGCAAAGAAATCAAGACTGTGAGAAAATAGGTTAAAATTTGCTTTTAACCCCTAAAATTCAAAAACTCAACGTCTTACAGACGTTTCAAACAGTTTGAATTTTTACGTGGTTTTTCACAAATTTCTTGACACAATTTTCTCAAGGTCGAAGAACGTAAACCCCAATTTTGTTGAAAATCATTGAATTTTGAGGTTTTGGCTCTTGTTATTTTACATGTCAAACTATCTTTACACGCTATTGAAGGATATTTTTACTAGAAAATAATTTTCAAGGATAGTCCTCATATTTGACCTAAAATGAAAAAGGTTTATCCAAATTCATGTTACTCATTTACTGTATCTAGCAGTTTTTTCAATCGCTTTAAACCTTCCTCTCTTGCTTTAGCATTTTCTTCTGAAGCATTTTTCATTTCTCCAGCTCTAAAAAATCCATGTCCTGCACCATCATAAATTACAGGTTCATAAAACTTCCCGTTTTCTTTCATGTTTTTTTCTGTTGCTGGTATTCCTGCATTTACGCGAGCATCATTACCTCCGTAAAATCCATATATAGGAGTGTTGATCTTTGAAAAGCTAGTTGCGTCCTTGGGCGCACCACCATAACATACAAATGCAGCATCTAATTCTGAATTATTCGTTACATATCGAAAAGTTTGACTTCCTCCCCAACAGAATCCTATCACAGCTACTTTTCCATTTGTAGCATCTAATGTTTTAACAAATTCATAAACTGCGTTTAAGTCGCCAGTAACCTGATCAGGATCAAGATCATAAATTGCAGTACGTGCAGCATCAGAATTTGCGAAGTCAGCAGTTTTACCACCGTCAGGGCCAGATCCCGAAAGCAAATCAGGAGCAATAGCAATATAACCTGCTTCAGCAATTTGGTCCGCCATTCCTCTAGCCCAATCATTGAGTCCTCTGTTTTCATGTATTACTATTACTGCCATTACTTTTTCTTTCACTTCTGGAAAAACAAGAAACGAATGAACCTCCCTATCTCCATGTTTTGTTTTAATCCACTCGTGATGTCGAGGAGACTCTTCTAAGCGTCTTAAAAACGCTTCATCTTGTGCAAATAGAGAAGTAGTAAATAGAAAAGCACAGATACTAAATAGTAAATTTTTCATGGTGTTTGTGTTAGTATGATATCATTTAATATTTGTTTAGGAATCGACAATTAGACACTTAAATAAGTTGAGATTGGCAATTACTTTCGTTGAAAGAATTAAAATCACTCAACGTCACTAATTGCCACATTTAGATATTCATTAAATGGTGACATTGCTTTAAATACGTTAATTATATAGTTAACAAAATCTTTCTTAAGTACTGTATTATCATCCACTTTGTGTAATACTAAAAAACTTTTAAGTTTTAAAAGTTCTAGGTTGGGATGATCCAATGGATAACCTTTTGGTGCTCGTTTTAACTTATCTCCTTGAATTTCACCAAACAAATTCTTGAAATCCTTTTGCTCTGTAATTTTTTTTAACTCACTACCATTATAATCAACTTCTTGTCTGATTTTAGCTAATTTTCCTGATTCGGGCATATAAACGCCTCCTGCAATAAATGATTCATTTTCTGGCTGCAAGTGTAAGTAGTATCCTGCATTACCTGTTTTTTTGCCGCCTTCCATCATAAAAGCACCAAAGTTCGTTTTGTAAGGGTCTTTGTTTTTACTAAATCTTATATCTCTGTTTAATCGAAAAATGGATTTCTTAGCATCAAGCCCTTGTAGTCCTTCATCGAATTGACTAATACCTTCAATAAGGTGTTTGGTGATTATAATAAACTCATCTCTTGCTTCATGGTAAACCTTTTTGTTGGCTTCCATCCATTCACGATTATTGTTTTCTTTGATCTTTTTAAGAAAAGAAAGTATAAGCTCGAAGTTCATAAAGTAAGTTAAATACTATCTAGAACAGTCTCTAATCCTATACCTCGAGAAGCTTTCAAAAGAATTAACGTGTTTTTGTAATTTTTCTTTTTTAATTCTTTATTCAAGTCATCTTTGTCTTCAAAATAAATAGCAGTAGAGCAAGTTTCCAGAGATTTCTTTATCAATTTACCACAGAAAAAGACATCATCAAAATTTTGAGCAGCAACTATTTCACCCAATTTTCTATGCTCCGCTTCACTTTCCTCTCCCAATTCATACATATCACCCAAAACCGCTACTTTTTTTTCAGCTTTCATTTTTCCTAAATTATCAATTGCTACCTCCATTGAACTTGGGTTGGCATTATAGGCATCCATAATAATAGTGTTGGTTTCATGCTTTATCACCTGTGACCGATTATTGGATGGTACATAGTTTTGGATAGCATTGTTGGCTTTTACATCATCAATTTCAAAATACTTACCAATACACAATGCCGTTGCTATATTTTCAAAATTGTATGCTCCTACTAATTGAGACTGTACAGTTTGTTTGTTTTCTGATTCAAATAATACATAAGGGGTAGATTCAATAAAGTTAGCTTCGAAGTAATCTCCTTTGTTAGGATAAAATAAAGGAGTCTTAAATCTTTTACTCATGTTCATTAAAATCTTTTGATTGGAGTTAATCCATACTTGACCATTATTTTTAATTAGATGAAGATATAATTCGCTTTTTGCTCTTATTATATTTTCAAAACCCCCAAAATTTCCTACATGAGCTTTACCAATATTGGTAATAACACCGTGAGTTGGTTCGGCTATTTCACAGAGTTCAGTAATATCACCAAGTTTGTTTGCACCCATTTCAATTATAGCAATTTCTACAGAATCATCCATTGCTAGAAGAGTTAAAGGCACACCAATGTGGTTATTTAAATTACCCATAGTAGCATGTACGTTGTATTTTTGAGATAACACTTCACGCATTAGTTCTTTTGTGGTGGTTTTTCCATTAGAACCAGTAATGCCTATGAATGGGATAGTGAATTGCCTTCGGTGAAAATTAGCCAGTTTTTGTAAAGCAATTAAGCAATCATCTACAAGAATATATCGATCATCTGCTTTGAATTCCTCCTCATCAACCACTACATATTTAGCTCCACTTTCTAGTGCTTTACTTGCAAATTTATTTGCGTTAAAATTGGGTCCCTTCAGTGCGAAAAACAGCACGTCTTTATTGATATTTCTGGAATCGGTAGAAATGCCATTACACTCTTTATACCTATCGTAAAGTTGTTTAATCATAGATTATCAAATAAATTACTTGAAAGTAATCATACTAAATGATTCATTACCTCTTATTTTGAATAAAAATTTTAAAACACGAAATCAAAGCAACATTATCCTAACCCTCTTACATAGAATGCATGATTGTTTTTCATATTTCAACGCTTACCTTTTACCTAAAATCGTCATGTATATTACACGAAGAGAGATTGTTGCTACTTTAATTAAGTGTCTGGTTATAGGTATATAGCCGTTATATATTCAAAAAAACGGTTGAAAAATAATCCATTTAGTCAAGTATTTAAATTGACATAATTTGAATGTATATTTTTTCAGTAAAAATTGTAAATTACACATTGGTATGAAAACTAGATTATTATTTCTTGTGTGTTTATTAAGGTTTGACGTTGGTTTTACTCAATTTACTTTGAGTACTACAAATTTCAGTACTGGAGATAATGTTGATATTAGTGTGTCTGGAGATATCAACTTTAACAGTTCTACTACTACAGGAAATGGTAGTTTGATACTTGTAGGAGGGAATCAAATCATTAGCAGTACCACACAGCGGTCCTTACATAATTTAACAATTAATGGCATTGGGGATAAAACATTTTCTGGGGATTTTGTGATTACAAATAGTTTATCCTTAATAAGTGGTATAGTACTTCCTTCAGGAAGTTTTGCTATGTCGTCTAGTGCTACATTAGATGCTGCAAATTCAGGAAGTGTAGAATCTCATATTCAAGGAACATTATTTAGAGAATATCGACCTGCTATGAGTTATCCAATTGGTGTTAATGGTAGTTATAATCCTGTTGTTGTTGAATCTGCTTCTGGAACTAACCCTATTATTGGAATAACCCCTCTTACAGGAACACCCACAATTGCAGATATCGACCTTCCAGTAGGTATTCCTGAGTATTCTGCTAATTGGTCTTGGGAAGTTACCGCCCCTACTGGAAGTACCTTTACAACTGCTGTTTTTACGTTACCTTTTTTAGATGAAGATAAAACACAATTTGGTTTGGGAGAAGGGTATCGTCCAGTAGTGCTTTTTAATGAGGCTGGACAACCTACAATTAATTTATTTAATGTTAGAACTTCAAGTTTTGAAAGCACTGCTACAGCATTAGATGCTGGTGGTTTGGGCATTTATTTTTTAGGAAAAGAGTTGGTTACCACTCCTATAATCAATAATATAATAACACCTGATGGTAATAGTATGAATGATTATCTAACGGTTGTTAACTTGTCATTATACCCAAAAAACAGTATAAAAATTATTGATAGATATGGTGCTGTAGTATATTCAGCTAATGATTATGTGAGTCCTTTAGCAGATAGTGCTCCAGGTGAAGGTGAAGATTTCAGTGAAATATTATCTCCAGGAAATTATGTTTGTATTTTAGAATATACCGATACTAGTGGGAAGACCTTTGAGCCAATAAGACAAATGATTAGCGTATTGAAATAATATTTTGCACAATAAAACAAAACGATATTTATTTCCCCTAGTACTAATGGGCTTTTTGCTTATTAGTACTTTTACTTTTGGACAGGATATTCCATTATTCAGTCAAAAAATGACCAATTCGTTTGTTTATAACCCTGCATTAGCTGGGAATACTTTTGGTTCAATTACTTACTCACATCGTTCAAACCTTATTAATAAAGTTGAAGGGGGTTCTATCACTAATAATTTTTTCAGTGTACATACTCCCATAAGTAATTACAAATTTGGTGTAGGAGGCAATTTTTTTATGGAAGACATAAATCATGTACTCCGTAATATTTATGGATCTGCAGCATTTGCATATCACCTTTCTTTAGGGGGATATAATACATTATCATTAGGCGTTTCTGCAGAATATAATAGTTTAGGAATAAGGTCTAACGCTACATTTACTGGTAGTACTATTGAATCTGATCCAATACTGGAAAGGCAAGGTGAATCAAATATGGATTTTTCCTTTGGGGTAAATTATCAAACAAAATATTTTAAGGCAGGTATTGCCGCTAATCGATTAGCCACCAACCTTATTAGAAATGAAGAAGTTAGTATACTCTCAGAATTTTATACTGGATATGCAGCTGGGGTTATACCTCTCAGGGGTGATCAAGATATTTTAGAACCTACCTTTACTTTTAGGCGATTATCTGCCTCGAACAATTCTTGGGACTTAGGGTTGTACTACACCTTTAACAACATGATTTTGATAGGAGGTGCATATCGAAGACCTATAAATCAGCTTGGAAATATTACTAGTATAACGGCTGGATTTCAAGTTAACAAAAAATTATTGCTAGGCTATACACACGAATTAGCTAGTACTGAGTTAGGGGGTTATAGTGAAATTACTCTTCGCTACGATTTTGCAGAACGAGATCCTCGAAAACAGTTTAAGAGTGATTATAAAAATTCGATGGCGTATCGAAGAAAAACACTTTCAAAAAGTAGTAGTGCTCGTAAAAAAGTAGGCGTTAAAGGACCAAAGAGTTCTAAAAAGCGTTCCAAAAAAGCGGCTAAGTATTCTCCCAATAGAAGATATAATAAATCCAACAAGCTTAATACAGTTAAGCACAAAGGTTTAAACACCAAAAAGCGTAGAAAACAAAACTACAAGCATAATAAAAAGAAATACAAGCATAATAAGTCGAAAGGTAGACGATATAGGTAAAACTGGGTGTTCGACAAATTGCATATTAAATCAAATTTAGAACATTATTCCATTTTCCACTCTTATTAGCAACACGTAGGTTTGCAACTACTGATCTCCCTTAATTGCCCATCGTTGACCTGATAATTTTATGCGATGTTGTTTTACATGTCTGTGGGCTGCTTACATAGGATCATTTTTCGTATAGTCAAGGTTTGTTTATGAGACACAGACAAGGGGTTTAGGCTAAATTAAATTTTCATCAGGTCATTGTTTGTATCTCAAAACGGTCTGATTTAGGGATATTTATACTACCTGTTAATTATTGATTCATTAAATTCATGATTGAACCCGCATTATGCAATAGAGAATCCCTGCCTTGCCGGCCAGTCAGGGATTCCGATCCATAAATCACTGTGAAATAGACACTTCATTTTGATTATGCGATCACCATAGCGGTGCTATGCTTCTTATCATAACCACCTATTTCTTTGTGCTTTATGGCTTCATTACGAATTCTATTGCATAATCCAGGTTGAACCATTTTTTTAAATAAAATTCCAATAATAAATTTTTTGTTTAGGATTAATAAAAATAAA
>JAOUKH010000181.1 GCA_029882685.1 Cyclobacteriaceae bacterium | reverse complement strand
ATTCCACCATAATACGGTGATCTGCAGTCAGGAAAGGTTCACATTCGCAACCATTTACTATTATGTACCTACACTTTTTACCTTCTGGAATAGCAAACTTTACATGGGCAGGAAAAGCAGCACCTCCCATACCAACAATGCCAGCACTTTGTACTGCCGAAACAAATGCTTTGGAATCCATTTGTTCCAAATTAAATGGTGGGTCATTTACCATTTGTTGGGTACTATAAGGGTCGGTTTTAATTTTAATTCCAGGTAGAATTTGTCCATTAGGGTGTTCAAAATTATCAATCGCGGTTATGACACCATCCACAGGAGAATGAAGTGATGAAGAAACAAACCCTACTGCATCTGCAATCTTTTCACCTCTTTTTACTTTTTGTCCTTTTTGTACAATAGGTTTAGAGGGAGCTCCAATATGCTGACTTAAAGGAAGCATGTATTCCTCCAGAAAAGGCATTCTTTCTATTGCACATTTATCGCTAAGCTCTTTGTATTCTGTTGGGTGAACACCATGTTTGAATGTAGAAGCATTCCTAATATCGGGTATAACAATAGACATTATTAATTAGAATTTTGTTTAGAAAGTGCTACTAATCGATCTCTAAGTTTTAGCCTTATTTTTTCAACTTGTTTCGATTCCTGTTCTTTCAATTTAACTTCATACTCTTGTTTTGCTATTGCTAATGCATTATCATGTGCTGACTTTAACTCTTCCTCTACATGTTTTTTAAGTTTATCAGGATATTCAATCAATATTCCTCCTAGTTCTTTAAGTGCATTCCAAGTAGCTAAACACCTTTCTGTTTGAAAAATCACTTCATCACTTACTGAATAGTAGCTTAACCCAACATCTGAATTTTGAATAATTATTGGAATTTTTGAATTTCTATCATTCAAATCAAGATTTAAATATTCTGCAACGTTTACAGTATTATTCTCTTCAAAAGAAACTGAATTGAAATGTGCTGACCAACTATTCAATGTAAATAACCAATCTGCATAAGTAAATGGGTATACCAACGTCTTTTCTTCATCGTTTTCTATATACTTAATTTCATCAGTAATCCAGTTTTCATCGACTTGCCTATTACCTTCAAAATCAAATAATGAAGTAATATACCTAGTTTTATTACTTGGTTTAAACTTTATACTTGGGTATGCTCTGGCTTTCATTGCAACATTTGGCAATTTATGCCACTCCCAACTTTTGTACGTATGTTTAAAATGATCTGGCGCATATATATAAAATAGTCCCGACCCGTTGTAATTCAGCCCTTCTTGTAGCCATTCATATAAATGTGATTTATCAGCCAAGCTTCCCATCATTATGTAAGCATTCTTTAAAGCTACATTGGGTAAAATTTGATCTAAATAAGTTCCTGAATAATAATCAGGAGCAGATACTAAATCATCGATAACAATAATTTTTATAGGTAAATCAGAACTTAATAGCTTGGAAAGCTCATTATTCCCTTTTTTAGAAATTTCATTTTTATCTGCAATTAATAACATTGGAGGCACTAGTAATCTCTCATTTTCATCGAGATCATTCCAACTAATAGATGCTATTTCATTATTATGTATAGAAGGGTCGTACTTGTTTTTCGCCTCCAATTTTGCCCTTCTTAAAATTTTAATATGATCTAGAACAAACCTTAACTGTCCGTAAAACAAGCCTAACACTTTTCCTGCCACAGAGCCATCCCAATGAATAACAGATGGAGATGTGAGAGAATTGAAAGGGTATTCCCTTGCCCAGTTAAGTGTATCCGAATGAGTAATTGCCAAACCATACCTTGCCCTACCTGTACCAGTAGATCCTTCAGTAAGTACCCATTTTAAATTTTTGAGCTCTTTTAATAAATCTACTTTTCGTTTGAGCTCTTTTGAATCAACTATTTCAGCATGATTTTTTTCGCTTAACCTATGAATAATATCATCAAAGGTTTGTTTAGAAGATACTTTCTCACTCAATATTTCACTCAATTCATCAAAATTATCACTTGGTAAGGCTTCACTTAAACGATTATGAATAACTACTGATAGCTTTTGTATAAGTTCATCTATTTCTTTGATGTTTTCAATACTATTTTTTTGAACTGAAAATTCTGTTACAGCAGTTATTAGGTGTGTTAATACTTTTGATGGAGAACCTTTTTCTGATGTACTTCCACCTGTCATTGATAAATAAAAATTTCTACTTAATAGTATTGCTGATAATGAATCATAGTCTTTATTTGCAAGCATTTTTGAAATCGTATGACTATCAGTATCTGGTAAAGTTTCCCATTTATTAAATTTACTGTAAATAGCCTCTAGTATATCCTTACTGGGTTCTACCATTGTTAAAGAACCTTCATTACATACATCTGAACATACACCACATCCCGTACAGGCGTTGGGGTCTACCACTAAAGAAAATAATTCTCCTGATCCTTTTTCTACAAGTTCTGGATTATTAAAAAACACATCATTAACAGATATGGGAAAAAGTTCAATTTCACTTAGAATAGCATCAAATTCAGCTTTTAAATTATTTAGCTTTTCCCCTTCCAAATTCATTTGCCCTTTAAGCCGCTCAAATGCTTCTGGTAAAAAATCTTTTGCTATGATCAATCCTTTTGGTGCGTCTTGAATTATTTTCGTTGCATTATTTGATAAATTCTTGATAACAGGAGTAATTTTTGCAATGTCTACTCCATTTTCAGATGCCATACTAATTCCAGATTTTATTAACGATTCTATAGAAATAGCAATTGGTGGCAGAGCTGAATGAGGACAACTGACAAAACAATCGCCACATCCTGTACAATTTGTTGGGTCAAATTGAGCTATAGTTTTTCTATTAATTTGGTTTGTGAAATTAGCTGTTGCTGGAGGTATAGAAGAAATAGAATTGAAAGGATCCGCAATGATTTCTTCTTTATTATCAGTTTGATAAAACACTCCTGTATTATCATAAAATCTGGAATTTCTGGAATATGGATACCCTTTATCTTTATATCTTCTTATAACATTAGGAGTATTTTGAAGAGTACTCAGATTCTTATTTAAATTTCGTCCACCTGAAACTAGCGTAGCATCAGCAATAGTGGGATATTCTCTATGAATGTTTTGTAATAGAATTTGCTGTTTCGGAAAATCACTTTGGTCTCTGGAAAACTCAATGTTCAAATAGAACTTCTTCTTACCATTCTCCTTCATGTTATTATAAACAATTTCAAAATCTTCTAAGTTAGGCACACCAGTATATTGCCCAGAGTAAATTTTTGGAATGTTATTACTGTTGTGAAATGATGATAATGCTGCGACATAAATAGCTCCTAATTCAGATGTATTTTGGCTAATACCTTCCAGTATCGTAATCCCTTTTTTGGGGGTATTAGCTATAATTTTTTGTTCTGGAAATGGAGAAAGAACCACCAATGACATACTCCCCACCTTTTGACCTTTATTTCTCAAGGCATCAATAGCTGATTTTATATTTTCGTTAGGCACTCCATTAACGAGCAAAATGTAATCAGCTGCTTTGGTTTCATGTTCTACAATAGCAGAATATTTTCTGCCAATATTATTCTCAAATTCCGTAAATGCCTGATCAATAAATCCATTCAAATGATCGATGAAAAACCGATGATTAGCAGCCACTTCCATATCCATTTCCTCACTGTTTTTTGAGATACCAGAAACCATAGGTAAATCGGGATTAAACCAATTAGGAATCCTTCGTCTTTCTTTTCCAAAAATTATTTTTTGTGAAGAAGAAGGACTCTCAATGTGATCATCAGGGTTTCCAAGATAATTGATGATTTCCTGTTTTTCTGGCAGGGAAATATTTTCTGTAGATGAGTAAATAGTTGGGTTGACAAATAACACCCCTGGAACAAGTGATAATTCAGCAATTCTATGTGCAATTAATGTGAAATCGGCAGCTTCCTGCACACTATTTGCGAATAGCATAAAACAACCAGAATTAACTACTTTTTGATAAATTTCAGAAATATTATCTCCATTTAGTTGTATTACTAGAGGGTAGTGACTACGGGCAGCCTCAGTTAATTGATTACCTAAATCGTCTAATTTATTTAAAGAAAAAAATGAAGTTGCTCTTAATCCCGTAGAAGCTATACCTGAACAAAAAGATAAATCTGTGGATAGTTCCTTGAATACATGCCTTCCAAATAGATTTATATTATCTGTATTTTTAGTGGCATCATTAGAATATGAGATTCCCTCGCAAACAAATTCCTCCATTAAGAATTGTGCTTGCATTCCAGTTAGCTCATTTTCTTTTCCCAATATGGTTGCTAAACTGTTATCCATTTAATTATCATTTATAAGGTTGACTTCCACTCTGCCTAGAGGCAATAATTCATTGGTGTTAGAGTTTTCAAATTGCACTTCGCCATCCAACCATACTATTGCTCCCGTAGGACATCTTTTTATGGCAGCACTGTCAGCCAATTCATTCAATTCATAATTAATTATTGCCAAATTATTTTTAATACTAATTACACCTTCTTGTGCATCTGCCACACACCGGTTACATGCATTGCACGCAACAGAACATCTAGATAATGCTTCCTCCCCTTCTAATAATGACTTACACTGCACAATCAATTTTTGACTAATTGGCATTATTTCAAACAAGCCTTTCGGGCATACCTCTACGCAGTCGTTACAAGCAGTACATAATTCTGGTATCACAACAGGAAGACCATCATCATTCATAACAATAGCATTAAAATCACAAATCTCTTCACAATCACCTAAGCCAAGACACCCCCAATTACAATCTTTTGGTCCTCCAGTAACCACGTTTTCTCCCCTGCAAGTTTGTATTCCTCCTCGATACTCAGCCTTGTTGTGGGACTCCATTGTTCCACCTCCACAAAGTAGTCTTGCGACACGTTTCTCCTCCTTATTAGCTTCAATTCCTAAAAAATTGGCTATTTTATCAATCCCTGTGGGGGAACTAACCGTACATTTTCCTACATTTAATTCGTTATTTACTACTTTCTCAGCAAAAGCTCTACATCCTGGTACACCACATGCGCCACAGTTTGCAGAAGGAAGCAAATCTTCCACCACATCAATTCTAGGGTCTTCATACACTTTCATCTTCTTATAGGCTATAGTAAGAATAGTGGCAAATAAAAGCCCCAAACCTACCATAATTACTAAAGCGATATAGACCTCTTCGAACATTACAATTATCAATTATATTCTTCTGCAATTTTTATCAATTCTTCTAAACCTGGTTCGTCTAAATTTAAAGGTTTACCAGGATGAATAATCCCCACAGGACACAGAGCTGCAGCATCTACAAGTTCTTTATATGTGCCTGCCTTTGGGTCAGCTATATATGCCATCTTATCAGCATTATAGCTAAACATTCTGTCGTTAATATCTGTACATTCATTACATGTTGTACACGAAGGAGTTTCTATCCAAGGCTCCTCCGTAACAATTTCTTCTTCTGTTTCTTTAATTTCTTCTTCATTGATAGACTCAGAAGTAGTCACTTCTTCTTTTACTATTTCTACATCAACTTTCTGAGAGGAGGGTGTGGAACTAACTAACGAGAGGTCATCCATATCTAGAAGAAAATTAGTGAGCTTTTCCATGGCTTCATCAGTAGTTTCTTTCCTCACTTTTTCAATCTCCTTATTCAATTCTTCCTTTACTTTTGAAATTTCTTCTTCAGTAACTGACTTAAAATGATTTCTTTCTCTCTCAATAGCTTCATCTACATGATAATTATGTATTCCAGCATTTTCCTGTAAATAATCCCAAAAATCAAGTCGCTCTTTACATGCCAAAACGATAGAAAAAGATACTGCAACTTTTTGCAATCCATTATTTGCATCCACAACCCAAATAAATGGCACTTTACTAGGAGTTTCACTTTCATCAAGAGAAAGATAATCTGATAATGGTATCAATTTATCATTCCAATATTTCGTATCTACTAGTTGAAAATGGTGTGAATAAGTATTATTAATAAAAGAATAATCTGCAAAAGTGAATGGCAAATTCCATGTTTCTTCTTCTCCTTTAGAAGTAATGATTTTAACATCATGCAGTGGCCAATTGGCATCTGACTGAGGGTTATTACTCACATCAAATCTGCTTCCCCATTGTGAAGTTAAATTTCCATTATAGATAAACTGTGGGAAATCTCTAGCTTCAACAGCAGCACTTCCCCACAAGTAAGGACTTTTATAATTTACATCTGATGGACAATATATATTAAATATAGCAGGTGAAAAATGATTTAACCCCTCTGCAAAACCTTGGAATAAATATTGAGGTGAAATTGTAGCCGATTGTAATACGTATGTATTTCTATGCGCTACAGCTATTGCTGCCAATTCTTGTCTAAAAGCAAAATGCGAAGTTTCTACAGATTTACCATTCTTACCATACCCTTCTAATGAATCCCTTTTTAGCGATACTATTTTGACGGGGATATTCTGAGACAGCAGTTTCGAAAAATTAGATAATTCATCACTAATAAGCGTATTCAATTCAGAAATCAATATGATGGGTGGAAAACAAGCCATCTCTTCTTCTGTAAACATTCTCCATTCAAAGCTAGAAAAATACTCATCATGAATTTCGTCAATATAATTTCCTCCTGCTTCCAACTGCGCTACCCTAAGAGCAGATATAAATTTTTCGTACGAAACAATATTTTTATTGAACTCTTTTACAGATTCTTCACAACCATTTTTATCCGAAAACTCAACTACAATAGAATTATTAAATATACTTTTTAGTTTCAAGTTTTTATCTGAATACAGTTCTTTATGAAATAAAAGCGTTGCATTTTTTTTGAAAAATGACTCTCCTTCTGAAATAGTTTTAATAATGCTCTTTATTCTTTTTATCCTGTTCAAAGACATCAGCTCAGAACCAGATTCAGGATTTACAGAGGACATTTCGTCAAGGTTAATCAATGAGTCCGCAAAACCAATTGAAGATTTAAGGTTAGAAGTAAGTTGATCTCCAGTATCCTTTTCTTTTTCAACAGTAAGTAAATCCTGAAGCTTACCCTTTAAAAGGTTAGCT
>JAOUKH010000028.1 GCA_029882685.1 Cyclobacteriaceae bacterium | reverse complement strand
GTGCTGCTTCTTGGCGTTACTATGGCAGAGCTCCTCACCAACTTTCTTGGGCAGAATCTGCTACACTAGCCATTTTACCGAACGATCCAGCTTCTATTTTTCCTGGTAAAAACCATCATTTATTTCTAAAAAAAAGAAATAAGCTACTTCAAAAAATTCACGAACGAGGCTTCATCGATGAAGATGAATTATTTCTGGCTATGGAGGAAAAATTGCCAAATGCTATAAAGCAATTACCAAAACAAGCTTATCATTTACTTCAAAGAAGTATTACTGAAGGAAATTCTGGAGTAAACATCCAAACAACACTTGATGCTCGCCTCCAATATGAGGCAAACAAAAAAGTGAATGAGTATAGTAAGAAAATGGCATTCAATCAAATTCATAATGCAGCAGCTATCATTCTGGAAATACAAAGTGGAAACACATTAGCTTATGTAGGTAATACAAATAATAAAGGAAATCATGGGCAGTATGTAGATATTATTACTTCTAAAAGAAGCCCTGGTAGCCTTTTGAAACCATTTCTCTATGCAGCAGCATTAGATGAAGGACTTATTATGCCTAAACAGCTATTACCTGACATTCCTATTTTTTACAAAGGATTTTCTCCAAAAAACTTTGACAAGGAATACAGAGGAGCTGTTCCGGCAGATGATGCGTTGATTAGCAGCCTCAATGTTCCTTTTGTTCATTTGTTAATCGAATACGGATATGAGAAGTTTCATCAGAAACTACTTCAGATGGGGTTTCAATCTTTCGATAAATCAGCAGGTCATTATGGTCTATCTTTAATTTTAGGAGGAGCTGAAACTTCTCTTTGGGAGTTAACAGAAGTTTATTCGGGTATGGCAAGGGCATTAAATAATTTTACTGACAGACCTTATCGTTTAGGATATTCGGAAGCTGACTATCATAGTAATCACTATCTAAAAAAAGAGACTAATAATGAGGTTGCCGACTATAAATCAGATGGTCATATTAGAGCACCTTCTATAAGGTATGCGTTAGAGGCTATGAAAAAATTAAAACGACCAATAGAAGAAGCTGGGTGGAATTTTTTCACATCATCAAAAGCCATTTCATGGAAAACTGGAACAAGTTTTGGTTTTCGAGATGGTTGGGCAATTGGGCTAAACAATGAACACCTTGTTGGTGTGTGGATTGGAAATGCCGATGGAGAAGGACGCCCAGGTTTAACTGGTGTTAGAGCTGCGGCACCTTTGCTTTTTGAGTTGTTTGATTTATTGAAAGAAAATCCGGAAGCCACAGCACCCTTTGGCATGACCAATAAACTATGTGAACAAAGTGGTATGCTTGCCACTTCAATATGTAATAACACTTATGAAATGCAACTACCTGAATACCTTCTTGAAAATTCTACTTGTACACTCCACCAGATCGTACACCTCAATAAAGAAGGCACTCATCAGGTAAATAGTAGTTGCTACGAAGTTTCACATATTAGAAATGATTCATGGTTTGTATTACCTCCTGTACAGGCGTGGTACTATAAAAAATACCACCCAAAATATAAACCACTCCCTCCATATTTGGCAGGGTGTAGACAATCCAATACTGAGATATTATTTGATTTAATTTATCCAAGTCAGTTTACAAAGGTTCAGATACCACTTGAACAAGGTGGACTAAGAGGTAAGGCGATTTTTGAAGCAGCCCATCAAAATAGTGATGCAGTAGTATATTGGCATCTTGATCAACAATATCTAGGGTATACTCAAGGTAGTCATCAAAAAGGTATTCAGGCAGATAAAGGATTTCATGTAATTACATTAATTGATGACTCAGGTAATGAACGCTCCCAAAAGTTTGAAGTGATAGATTAAAGTTATGGAAATGTAGGCTCAAACTACAGGCAGTTAGTGGCTATAGAATAGTTACTCGTTTCATTTTTTATGCTCTTATTCAGTGAACTGGTAGAGTGCTTCTTCAATTTTTCTTGATTTATTAGCCTTTGTTTACATCATTAAACTCTGAGAAATCTTTTCAAGATATTTGATGTAAATTCTACTATATTGTATTTAGAATAGTACAGATTGTTTGTGCAATTTAGTTGTAAACCAGAAATATATACAGATGAAATATACACTATATCTTTTCATAATGCTTACTGCATGCACTGCACCAAATAATAAGGAAGCTAGTAAATATCAAGCTGTTATTAGTAATGTAAATATTATAAATGTTCGTGATGGAAGTGTTTCAAAGTCGAAAGATATCGTTATAGATTCTGGAAAGGTGAAGATAATTCAAGATCATGAAGCTAATAAAATAGAATCCGAAAATATAATTGATGGAACAGATCGATTTATTATGCCTGGCTTGACTGAAATGCATGCTCATATTCCATCTTCTGAAAGTGGAAAAGAATATACAGAACAAGTACTATTTCTTTATTTATCAAATGGTGTAACAACTATTAGAGGAATGCTTGGGCATTCAAGTCTCCTTGACTTGAGGAAAAGCGCACTTAATAATGAAATACTGAGTCCTAGAATATTTACTTCTAGTCCATCGCTAAATGGCAACACAATAACTAGTGTAGATGAGGCTAGAAAACTAGTAACCACCTATGCAAATGATGGTTATGATTTTTTAAAAATTCATCCTGGCTTAAAACTGGATGTGTTTGAAGAATTGGTGAAAACTGCAAATGAATTAGGTATTCCTTATGCAGGACATGTGCCTGTAGATGTTGGTATTCGTAAAGCTTTAAGCAGCAAATATGCTTCTATTGATCATGTAGATGGCTTTTTAGAGGGTCTAGTGCCAACAAGTTATAATATTGATCGTAACGAAAATGGTTTCTTTGGTTATAATTTTACTGACCTTGTAGACACAACTTTGATTGATAACTTAGTTGAGATGTCAAAACAAAATAAGGTTTGGATAGTACCCACACAATCCTTGTATGATAGATGGTTTTCACCAGTTGAGGCTGAAAAATATGCTTCTGAACCTGAAATGAAATATATGCCTAAGTCTACTATTGATAATTGGATAAAAAACAAAAACGATCTTACTGGGAATGATAATTACAATAAAGAACAGTGGGAACGTTTCAATAATATTAGAAATTTATTAATAAAGAAGTTACACAAAAATGGTTATGGTTTGCTGTTAGGGTCAGATGCACCACAAGTTTTTAATGTACCTGGTTTTTCTATTCATCATGAATTAGAAGGAATGATGAATGCGGGACTATCGACATTAGAAGCTATTCAAATAGGCACTATTAATCCTGCTAAATATTTTAACATGGAAGGTGAATTTGGTGAAATATTGGAAGGAGCAAGTGCTGATTTTATCTTGTTAGAAAATAACCCTTTGGAGGATATGAAAAATATAAAAAATCCATTTGGTGTAATGGTAAGAGGTAAGTGGTTATCAAGAGAGGCTATCAATAATAGACTTAAAGAAATTGAAGAGTATGTAATTCAAAATGAATAATTCAAGTTAGAAGTGTTTTAACCCAATTTGTGCATTATTATGCCTTTTTGATGAGTATCAATAATAATTGCTCGGGTTTGTTGTTGTCTTCTTTCTTTACTCTTCTGGATTGTAAATCTAGAAGAGCGGGTTATTATGACTTCTGTATTCTTAATCGTATTGCTTCAGCTACAAAGTTGTTCAGTGATACTTTTGCTTCCATAGCTAATAAAGCTGCCCTTTGATGCAGGGTAGGAGAAACCCTAACATTAAAGCTTCCTTTAAATGGTTTCTCTGCTTTAATCCCATTGGCTTTACAATCTGACAGATAAATATCTATTGCTTCTTTAAAATCATTCTCAAGATTACTACCTGTTTTTCCTTCATAAGAGATAAGTCCTTTTATCCCTAAAACTTTACCATAAAGTAAATCATCTTCTCCGCTGTATTCTATACTTCCTGTATATCCTTTATATTCTAAATTTTTCATAAGTCTAATACCTCCCTTATTTGTTTCATTTGATACATTTTCATAATTCCATTTGGATGTGGTTTATGAAGTATGATTGGAATTCCTTCTAAACCTTCAAACTTCACTCTTGAACCTGATGTCTTACCTTTAGGGACTTCATTAAATCCAAAGTATCCTAAAAGTTTAACCATCTCATCATAATGAAAGTCTGATGGCATATTCAAAAAACGCCTTATCAGTTTATCTTTTTTAGACATAACGCAAAGTAACTATATATAGTTGCAATTACATAACTATATTCTTAATTGTTTTAACAAACAATACAACACATGTGCGTGAAACGCATGGTAGTTAAAACATAATGCCCCAAAAATACGCCTAGTTATATTCTGCATGCTTCTAAATTATAAATCTGGAAGAGCAGGTATTTAGAACGGATTAAAAATCCTATGATAAACATTCGACATTACAAATGTCGAATAGCGGGGTTCAGATACCACTTGAACAAGGTGGACTAAGAGGTAAGGCGATTTTTGAAGCAGCCCATCAAAATAGTAATGCAGTAGTATATTGGCATCTTGATCAACAATATCTAGGGTATACTCAAGGTAGTCATCAAAAAGGTATTCAAGCAGATAAAGGATTTCATGTAATTACATTAATTGATGACTCAGGCAATGAACGCTCCCAAAAGTTTGAAGTGATTGACTAAAGCAATGGAAATGTAAACTAAAACTACAGGCAGTTGGCATGTCTTATATATTTGGTACGGAAATAACTCCGTGCTAATAGGATAAATGATACGATGGGATTATTTATCGCCATAATGAGACCAAGCACTTAACACATATACCGTAATAATTTGTTCATTGAGGGAGTAAACCAATCTATGCTTTTTATTAATTCTTCGGGAATACAAACCTGCTAAATCATGTTTTAACATTTCAGGCTGCCCTGTCCCCGCTGTGGGGTGTTCCATTAGCTCATTTAGCAATATTTCGATTTTCTTAAGTGTAGGTTTATCTCCTAATTTCTTATGTTTTTCAATATCTTTTAAGGCAGTTTTAGAAAAGTCTAATGTATAGCTCATAGACCCAATAAATCACTTATCTCCTTAGAAGTAGATACCCTTTGAACTTCTCCATTCCGAACATCCAAAATACTCTGCTTGATTTTATTAACCATTTCGGCATTGAAGTACATATCATCCTCACTTACAGGAGTTAATACATAAGCTTTGTCTTTTGCCCTTTGAACAATAATATGTTCTCCTTTATCTACTTTTTCGAAGTATTTCTTCTGATTTTGTCTAAACTCCCTACTACTTATCACTAACATAATTTTATATTTTATGTACCAATACGGTACAAATATACTAAATATTACGCAATATTTATACATGTAGTTTCATACCAAACGGGGTTTGATGGATTGAGTGCCTTTTATTTTTCATGTAAAATTAAAACATTAATGCTAAATACTCATTCCTACAAGTTGCCTTGAATGAACAACATAGTTATATATTTGGCACGGAAATAACTTCCGCACCAGTGGGGGCCACCTGTTGCTTACAGTGTGCCGTGCATTGTTACCACTTATTCTTCGCCACTAGTGCATGTACACATATTTGACTTGATTTGATAACTCTCTAGCTTAATCAATCCTTTTAAAACTTCATTATTCCATCTTAATTGTTGTGATTTAATTATTCCATGCCAAGTTTCTCTGTCGTATTTAGTATTCATATCATCTATTTTGTTATAAGTATTATTGACCAATATATCAACTAAATAGTACTTATGTGAACTAATATAACCTAGACTATCTAGTGATTTTCTTAGATTTCTAGCATGTAATTCATATATATTAAAATGAATTTGTTCATGTTGTAATAGTAAATGAGAATCTTCTTTCATCCAAGATTTTAACCGATCAAAACATACTTCAACTACAAACCTTTCTTTATGATTGCTATATATATTTAGATATAAACTTGAAACAGCACTAGCTTTGTTACCAGATGATGTTACAAAGTTACTATCTGGTTTTCCTACGAAATCTGAATTAGCTAAACCTTCACTCAAATGCCAGCATATGACATTAAAATCACCATTAACTTGGGATAAGGTAATATAGCTTAATCCAAATAGTAAAAATGATAATAAATACTTCATTACTTAATCACATCTATAGTTATATGTTTTGACTTATGAGTACCTTTAATTTTTACTTGATCGTGATTCTTAAGTCCTAATTTTCTAAGAGCCCTTCTAATGGCACCACCTCTCATATTTACTAGCTCAGTTGAAGTTAAAGCACTAGAACCTGTATCATCAGGTAATCGTCTAGGTTTTCCTCCAGCTGATATTCCTACCATTATTTCTATATGAGAATTAGGGAAATTATTCAAATCATTAACGTACGGTCTAAGAAAGTTAAGCACATCATCTTCTTTTCCTTTTTTATACGTGTTTTTATATAATTCAAACGGATCAAAATCTGAAACATATGTCTGACCAGCAATACCTTTTCTCGGAGGCGTTGATTTATATGGAGTTTTCTTTTGAGGATATATAATATCTACAGGGTCTTCCATTTCAGGCTTATAACCTGACGTCAGTTGAGGATCACCATATGTAGGTCTATCATCAATTCTTTTTATTTCAATATTTCCTCCAGGTTTCGGAGGTCTTGACCTGCCAATTCTATGATTTTTTGTTTTCCAATAAACACGATTACCTTTATGTTTTCCCCAAGCTTCCCCAGGTGATGTTTTATCACCACTGAGTCGTTTACGCAATTTATTGCCTTGAGCTTTTAATTTAATCCACCACATAGGTGCTAATCCAGCAGGGTCAGCAAAACTTATAGGATTATTAAACCCAAAATTGTATGGATTAATACCTGTCATAAAATCAGCCAGAGGATCAACTTGATGGAATCTACCAATAGCAGGATCATAAAGTATGAACAGTGTTGAGTACATATCAAACCCTAAATCCTCTACTTTCTCTACCCCATTATACAAGAACTTATTCTCCTTATTGGTACTTCTAGCCCAGCTATTAAATTGGAGACCGAAAGGATAGTAATTATTACGAAATAGCGTTACCACTTTGATTATCTATTTAAAAATCCTTCTTTTCTGATATTCTTTTAATAAAAAATACTGGAATACCACACCACACTAACAAAACACCTATCGAAGCAAACATTCCTGTATTAGTGCCAAAAAACTTCTGAAAAATAGCTCCTGTATAGCCCAATAGTGCTGAAATATCAAGTTTCAATAAAATTAATATCCTCGATAAATCTATTGGGTTAAACATAGTGGCAAACAGTGAGAATTTATCCAGTGGGTAGTCTTCAAATACCACAAGAGAAATTAAGAAAAGTCCATCGTAAATAACGGCCATGAACAACCAAATAAAGATGGCGTATCCAAATCCTTTAATTTTGTTTTCATGCATTAACGCAATATTTGCAGCTACTGCAACAAAAATAAAAGTGAGAAATGCCCCTGACAAAAGTAGTAATCCAAAATTCCATATTTCCGATGATTGTGCAATTCCATAAATCAAAAATGGGATGCCTAGTCCTAAAACCAAGCTCATGGTTAATGATAGGGCAACCCCCAAATACTGACCTAGAAAAATAGTAGTCCTACGTATTGGTTGCGCCAATAATAGCTCAGTGAATTCTCTTGAGCTATAAAAATACATTACCCCAAATATTGTACCGATCATGGGTGTAAGTACGATAATAATATTCATTAAGGTAATTACCGATTTGGATACATTACTATTCAGAAAAAGTAGTGCAAAACCGAGTACTAGGTAAAAAAGAAAATAGACGTAGCTCCATCTGCTTCGCACCAAATCGTAAAAACTATATTGTAGTATCTTAATCATTTTGTTCTGTTAAAATAGTGGCAATAGCATGTTCCAATTCATTTTTTGAGCTCTTCTTTTTAAGCTCTGCCACGGTACCTTTAAAATAAATATTGCCTTCTAGTAGAAAAACGATTTCATCGGCCATGGAATCCACAAAATCCATAATATGGGTAGTAATAAGGATGGTTTTCCCTGCTTCCTTTTCTTTTTGTATCAATTCTTTTAAATGAATAAGCGATACAGGATCCAAACCCGTAGTGGGTTCATCGAGAATTAAAAGAGGGCAATCGAACATAAACGTTAGTACAAGATTTACCTTTTGCTTAGTGCCTCCCGAAAGATTTCCCAGTTTTTTATCCATAAACTCTTCCAGACCAAACAGTTCAATCAGAGCATCATCATTCGCCTTTTTCCCTCTGAGATTTTTTATCATGCCAATAAGTTCTTTAACAGATAAATTTTCAGGAAACCGAGCTATTTGAGGAAGATAGTTGATGTCTTCTCGATACTGCCACTGACCTTTAACATGCTGTTCATTAACATGAATAGCCCCAGCCTGTGGAATCACCATTCCCAAAATACTTTTAATTAATGTAGTTTTACCTGAACCATTTGGTCCTAAAACAGCAAAAACTCCTCCTCCATTTATTTCAAGGCTTACTCCATCGAGTACTTTTACCTTTCCAAATCGCTTATATAAATCGGTTATTTCAATCATTAATCATTTTCATTTTTGGAGTTGCATCTACTAGATGATCAGGCGTGAAAATTGGAGATACTTTTTCTGAAAAATTCAGTATGTCAATAAACAGACTCCTGAGCAACACTATAGTTTCGGGTGTTTGGTTAACTATATAGGAAAATAATTTTACTGGTCGATATGGCACATCTCCTATGCCATCTTTATCTAAATCGTAACCAGTATATGAGCTCCAATAATTATTATCAAATTTGTTGTCATTCATTTTACTATTATATGACACATCGAATGAATTGCCAATGAAATTATTATCTGTAAAAACATTAGCATAACAACCTCCTGCTATTTTTACTGCCCAACCATTTTTTATCAAACTATTGCTTCGGTAATTTATTCTGGTGGAACCCTCTATGTTAATGCCAATAGTATTTTCTTCAAATATATTATCTTCTATTTCGGCATCGTAAATTTCCTTCAGAAGCAAACCAAAGGAAGCCGTTCCCCAATTTTTGTAAAACCTATTCCTTTTCATATTTATAAATTTCGAGAACATTACTGCTACCCCTGCCCCATTATTTATAAACTCGTTATCGTAATAGTCGTTATTGTTGGAGAACATGAAATGAAGCCCGTACCTAAGGTTTTCCTTACTTATATTATTCGCTATATGGCTTTCGGAAACAAATTCGAAATAAATGCCATCACGTAAATGTGATAGGTGATTTTCTGTTATCCTTACATGATCGCTATGCCAAAGATGAATGCCATTTCCTGAGTTATGTTCTTCTTTTACTTCACCCGATACTATGTTATTGTGTATCCTCCCGAAATGAGACTTTTCCACTAACATCCCAAAGAAAACATTTTTTAATTCATTGTCTTCAATGATGAAATGTTTGCTCTTTGAAATATAAATAGCTGCATAATCTTCGGTATAACTCAGTCCAATATTTTGAATGATAAAACCTTTTATCACTACGCTATCAGCGAAAATTGATATAGCCCCAGCTACAGACCCTCCATCAATTACTGGTTTATCTATCCCCAATAACACTAACGGTTTTTTAATCACAATTTCTCCTTCTTGATATACACCCCCTTTAATTAGCAGAGTATCCCCTGGAGAAGCTAAAGATATCGTTTCGGTAATGGATGTTTTCTCACAACTAGAACAAACCTCATATACAGTTCCTAATGCATAATTAATGTGCAAAAACAGACATAATAAAACAGATGCGGAAATAATGAAATGCCTCATATATAATGTCACAATTTAGTAATCATTCTTGTATTGAAACAACTACCTTGTAATTAAAAAAACTGAATCTGTATTAGCAGTTACACTGTGCTCTTCGTTTACTGGTATTTTATAAGTATCGCCTGAAACAAGAACAGATTCTTCTCCCATAATTCGGAAAACTACTTCCCCTTGATGAATAACTAAAAGAGCTTCCTTGGGAGTTGAATGCTTGGGTAAGGTGTGATTTGCTTGTAACCTGATAATTAAGGCTTCGCAAGTTTCAGACTTGAATATCTTTTCTACTTTAAGACCTTCAAATTCTTTTTTCAGAATATTATTTATTATCATATTGATTACTTGATTTGATTTTGTATTTCTTCCCAACTATATAAATTTCCTCCACTTGAATTCAAAACCTTTTGCGCTTCTTCTTTATTTCCAAAAGCAGAAAGATAGGCACCCATCGGACTTTTAATTTTCTCACTTATCAAAAAAGTGGAAGTTTGTACTTCAATAAGTTTACCTGGTGAAGAGTAATCATTTACATAGAGAAGAGCCATTTCTACATCTTTTTTTTGTTTTAAATCATTTATCATACACTCTAGTGCATCATATTTAAACACTTTCCCTTTTGTAGTGACCGCTTCTGATGCATGTTGTTGGTCTACAATCGTCATTTTACAAAAATGACATGCTTCATTTCCATAATTAATTTTCTCTAACTCTATAGAACATGAAGAAAATATGAATAGATAAAGAAGGAATAGTAAAGAAGAATTTTTCATTAAATATTAAGAATTGATATTAATCAAATGTAATAAAATTCTTATTGAACTTAGATTATCAACGTCACTATGTTTTTATTAAGCAGATTTCGACAAACTCATTCTTACATACGTAGGTACAACCCGACATACGTGAATCCAATCTTACACTCTAAAATTTCATGACATCAATTAAGACTTGGCAACTTCTTCCCTTTTGTCTAAAAAAAATGCTGCTACAGATAAGAACATCCCTGTAAATAAAAGGTAAGCACCAGTCATTGGCCAAGATTTAGCAACAAAATTTAGAATGGTTTTGTTTCCAATAAGAGGAGGTTGATATGCCAAGGGATTTCCTTCAGCATCTAAAAATTTTATTGCAGCAGATTCGTTTAGGTTGTGACCATAATCATACTCCCATAAATAAAAGTCATACATCCCTACTGCTCCCAAAATAGCAAATAGAATAAACCATGCTAAATAGAGTTTTCTTTTTCTAAAATAAGCTACTATTAAACCCAGTACACTCATAGCTATAATTACAATAGGAAAAACATCAAATTCAGGCATATGTTCAGGAATATTTTTCATCCCTACATAATGGTTCATTAAATTGATATTCTGAATATCATTTGGTTCATGGTCTGTAATTTTATTAATCCAGATATCCATCCCAATATTATCAGGGTATTGAGGAGCTTCGAGCGTTATGTTCCAGATTGGTAATAAGAACAAGGAAAGAGGCAATAAAGCTGCCAATATCATTATATATCTAGATTTGATTTTCATTTGACGACTATTTGGTGTGATTGTTTAAAAAAAGAATGGTAATGTAAGGGAGGGAGAGTCTACTTCGCCCAACAGAAGCAGACTCTACCTAATTACCTATATTAACTATGAAATGTTTCCTCCCTAACTTACCTGTTTAAATTCTATAGCAAGAGCAAACCATGTCACTCTGCTATAGTCTTAATATTATTTATTATTCGCTATCGTACCATTCGTCATCTAAAGTCCATTTCAAAGGAATATCAGAATCCTTAGCTGAAACGCGAACATAACCTTGCATTTCTTGATGTAGTGCAGAGCAGAAGTCAGTACAATAGAATGGCCATACACCTTCCTTTTTTGGTTCCCATGTAAACGTTTCCGTTTGACCTGGCATAATCAAAAGCTCAGAAGTATTGGCACCAATCATGCTAATACCATGAGGCACATCATAATCTTGTTCTAAGTTAGTAACATGGAAATATACCTTATCTCCCACTTTTATTCCCTCAATATTATCAGGAGCAAAGTGACTTCGAATTGTGGTCATGTAAATATGAACTGTATTTCCATCTCGTACCACCTTAGCTTCTTTTTCACTCTTCGCCACAAATGGGTGTTCGTTCTCTTCTAGTTTAAATATTTTTCTAGAATTAGGAGTTACTAAATCCGCAGGAATACCAGCCGCATAGTGAGGTTCACCAACCGTAGGAAAATCAAGAATCATTTCCATTTTTTCGCCTGAAATATCATATAACTGAGCTGATTGCGTTACCTCAGGGCCCGTAGGCAAGTAACGGTCTTTCGTTATTTTATTCATAGCAACCAAATATTTACCAAATGGCTCTTGAGAATTTCCACCTGGAATCATCAAGTGACCTACAGAATAATAAGTTGGTTTTCTATCCAATACTTCCCAAGTTCCTAATTTCCATTTTACAACTTCAGAAGAAATAAAGAAAGTAGTATATGCATTTCCTTTTCCATCAAACTCTGTATGCAATGGCCCTAATCCTGGCTGTACTACTGTTCCTGCCAAAACATCATCGAAGTTAAGAATTGGAATACCATAAGCTTCACCAGCAAATTTTTCATTTTCTATGGCATCAAGCATTTTAGTAAACGAATGAACAGTTACATTTGCTGAAAGCTTACCACTTCCTACAATATACTCCCCAGAAGGATCAACATCACAGCCGTGAGGAGATTTTGGCATAGGCATGAAGTACACTAAACCAGGGCATTTTGCAGGATCAAGAATTCTTACTTCTTTTTTCCAAGTTGTAGTAGCACTATGCGTTTTCACATCATATACGTTATGCGCATAATTAGTAGGCATAGTTTCAAAATTTCCTGCTTTAATATATTCTTCAGCTTTTTTCCAGTTTACTGCAGCGATAAAATCTTTATCATTTTGTGAGGCATTTACTTCTAATAAAGTATGAGACTCTTCAGTATTATAAGTAGTGTAGAAAAACCATCCATCTGATTTACCTCTACCTGGATGTGCTTTATCGTAATCAAATCCTGGCATCATAATTTGGAATTCAAGATTCATATGACCTTCTTCAGGATCAACCTTTAAGAATGATAATGCTCCTTTAAAGTTTCCTTTATATTCATCGATAGGCATATCTCTTTGTGGAACTGGAACACCAAAGCGAGTGCCAGCGATTACATAGTCTGTATTATCTGTTACGTATGACGAACTGTGGTTACCCGCACTATTAGGAATTTCTATAATTTCTTCTGTTTCAAAAGTTTCTAAACTAATACGTGCTATTCTGGGAGTATTATTTTCATTTATAAATACCCATCTGCCATCTAACTTACCATCTGTTTGAGAGATGTCAGGATGGTGAGAATCTCCCCAAGGGATAAATCCATACGAAGTATTCAACAATGGTTTTGTTTCTTCATTAAAACCATAAGCTTTTTCACCATCAACAGAAAATACAGGAATCACTTTGAACAATCTTCCTGAAGGAAGGCCATAAACAGCTAACTGCCCACTGAATCCACCCGAAATAAATGCATAAAACTCATCGTGTTCACCTGGAGCAACATAAGCTCTATCTGCCATATTTCCAGACAATGCACCAGCATTATCTCCGTTTTTATTATTATCGCATCCCGTAAATGCTAGTGTAGCACCCACTAAGGCTACAATAATTAAGTTTTTGTTTAGTTTCATAATTACAATAATTTATTATTCAGATTTAGGTAAAATAACATCCTCCACTACATTAATTATTCCGTTTGACGTTTGAATAGAAGCTAGAACTTTAGCTCCTCCTACAAACACATCATCACCCTCTACTGTCACTTCAAGATAGTCGCCAGTAGCCATGTAAAGTTTTCTGCCTTTTCTAGCTTCTTTTTTTAAGCCATCAATATTATAAGACCCCGGAGCGGCATGTCTAGTAAGAATAGTTGTAAGTGTAGCTTTATTCTCTGGCTTAACTAAATTCTCAACTGTACCTTCTGGTAATTTCGCAAATGCTGCATTATTTGGTGCAAAAACTGTAAGAGGTCCCGCATTTACTAATACATGCTCAATTTGTGCTGCTTGCACTGCAGCTACTAGCGTGGTATGGTCTGGTGAGCCAATAGCAACTTGCAAAATATTTGCAGCCGATACATCATCAACAACTGAAGCCTGACCTAATGGCGTGTTGTTTGGTTGTTCACTAGATGCCTCTTGAGCACCGTTTTCTTGCGTTGTTGTTCCACATGACATAACACATAGAATCATGAATACAACAAGCAAACTGTAAATAGATTTTTTCATAGTTTATTGTGTTTATAGTGTTCTAAAATATTCTAGTACTGCCCTAGCCTGATCTTCAGTAAGGTTTTGGTTTGCCATGGGAGCACCATTCGCTTCTATTAATAATTGCTTTGCTATTGGGTCTTTGATAACCATTTCATCAGGATTAAGAATCATGTTCATAATCCACTCAGGAGATCTTCTGTCCATAATACCTTTAGGTGATGGGCCTATAAATTTTTTCTCTACTTTATGACAAGCCGTACACATTTCCTCAAATACTTTGAGTCCATCAGCAACAAGCTCTTGATTTACTTCATCTAGTTTCAATTCTGTAATTGGGCCTATTCCTTTATTTTCCATTGGGTCAGCGTCTTCCTCTACCATCGATTTTGGTGGTGGAGCAGAACTAGCTTCCGTAGCAGAATTTCCTCCTCCACAAGCCCACATTAAAGAAATTATTAAAAGAGCCATTAGTACATTAAATTTTTTCATAGTTTTTGTTTTTTAGGTATTCATTATTTTGACATAAAATTAATTGTTACACTGTACCACATCCGTGACTGCCCTCATGTTAAAAACTGACTTTAACTATGCTGGAAATATGACCTACGTCATGTAAATAATATAGGTATATTAATTTGATGATTTATATGGTATAATTTAAAATAAAAAAAGTCTGTTTCCTAAATGAAAACAGACTTTTTATTAACAATTTAGTTAAATGCCATATTAAAAGCTCATTCTTCTTTTTTACGAGTAGAAATACCAAGAAGACTGTACATTGGACAGGAACTTATTAAACTTGTTAAAACAAAAATTACTGCTACTACAATAGCAACTATACCTATAGCACCTGTAAGTGTGCCATTATAGTATAATATTACAGCAGCTATTGCTACTATTGCCCTAATTATTCTATCAATGTTACTCATGTTTTTTTTCATGTTTTTCTTTTTTAGTTAACTATTGTTTAAATCTATGTTTTTAAGTCATTATTCATAAATATAAAAAATCTTACACTAGCATTTAAATCTATAGCATCTATCTATTATGATTTTTTTTATCAAATCGATCAAAAGCGGCTTTCTCCAAACTTTCTCGATGTTCAGGATGCGATATATTGATTAATGCTTTAGCACGTTGATATAAATTTTTACCATATAGATTTGCCACTCCATATTCTGTTACTACATAATGTACGTGCGCCCTAGTAGTAACAACTCCAGCACCTTCTTTAAGAAACGGTGTGATTTTAGAAATCCCTTTATTAGTTACAGAACCTAATGCTATGATAGGCTTTCCACCTTCTGAAAGTGATGCACCACGAATAAAATCCATTTGCCCTCCAACACCTGAATACATATTCATTCCTATAGAATCAGCACAAACCTGACCAGTTAGATCAATTTCTACAGCACTATTGATTGCTGTTACTTTTGGGTTTCTACGGATTACAGCTGTGTCGTTTACATAGGCAATATCCAACATGACCACTTCTGGATTATCATCCATAAAATCGTACAATCGTTGTGTACCCATGGCAAAGCCAGAAACAATTTTATAAGGATGTTTCTTTTTATACTTTCCAGTTATCACTCCGTTTTTCACCAAATCAATAATACCATCGGAAAACATTTCAGTATGGATTCCTAAATCTTTATGATTGTTCAAACTATTCAATACTGCATTAGGAATTCCTCCAATACCCATTTGCAAAGTAGCTCTATCCTCTACTAAACCGGCAACATGATTACCAATTGCTTTTTCCACTTCTGTAGGCTCTCCTAATTTCATTTCATGTAAAGGAGTATCTGCTTCGCAGTAAGCATGAAAATTACGAATATGTACTAGCCCGTCACCATGTGTCCTAGGCATTTTAGGATTAATTTGAGCTATTACATATTTAGCTTGCTCAACAGCTGATAGCGCAATATCCACTGATACTCCTAATGAACAAAACCCATGTTTATCAGGAGGTGAAACTTGAACTAATGCTACATCCAATGGCAAAATTTTGTTTCTAAACAATGATGGTATTTCGCTTAAGAAAACAGGGATATATTGAGCATGTCCTTGATTAATTGCTTTCCTCATATTACTACCAATAAAAAAGGAATTGCTAATAAAGCTATCTCTATACTCTGGGTTTAAGTATGGAGTTTTACCTTCTGTATGAATATGCACAATTTCTACATTTTTAAATTCTGAAGCCCGTTCAGCCATAGCGTCCACTAATGACTGTGGGGTAGCTACACCTCCTTGAATAAAGACACGGTGCCCCGATGATATAATTTTTACTGCTTCTTTTGCTGATACAGGTTTCATAAGTATGTTTTTTTTTGTAAATGTACTACTCAAATTTATAGCATGGTCATGACCCAAACAATCCGAAGACATGATTAATATCATTTTGATGATGATAATTTCATATAGAAATGATAGTTTTAGCACACCAAAAAATCATACAATATGTACACTGGAATTTACCATACTCACAAACTCGCTGTAATCCTGTTTTTGCTTGTTTATACCATTAAACTTGTCTTATTGTTTATCAATACTGATAAGCTCGACAACTTTTCGAAAAAGATAAAAGTGCCTGACATGATAATTAGTTTTTTGTTTTTGGCAACAGGTGTTTATCTAGCCACACAATCAGCTGAAATAAGTACTCTTTTGCTCGTAAAATTCGGGTTAGTACTGGCTTCTATTCCTCTCGCAATTATTGGTTTCAAAAAACACAAAAAATCTCTTGCTGTATTATCAGTAATATTAATTTTTTCGGTGTATGGTTTAGCTGAAAGGAACCGTGGAATGAAAGCAAAAAAAATAACTGTTAGCGAAGGTATAAATACTAACCCTTCAGATGCTAATTATGATGAACTCGCTCATGGCAAGGTGATGTTTATTTCTCAGTGTGCTATGTGCCATGGCTCAAGTGGTGATCAGGGTTTATCAGGTGCAAAAAGTCTGATTACTTCAACTATGAAATTAGAAGAAGTCATAAATATTATAACGAAAGGCAAAAATAGCATGCCTAAATACAGCAAGTCATTTTCTGAAAGCGAGATAAAAGCCATTTCAGCTTATGTAATGACTTTGAGGGAGGTTAAATAAGGTAATAGGTTACACCCCTAGTTCTGGCACTTGTTCTTTCTGTTTTTTTGCTCCTTCAATTTCACTTAATTGCTGGTTAAGGATATCGATGCGTACCAATAGATTCAGTGTCATTGCCTCCTGTAATTTTATTGCAGGGTTTTCTTCGTATTGTGCTTTTAGTACTTGATACATGGCATCTAATTGCTCAATATCTACCTCATACATTCCTTCTACTTCAATATCCTTATTCTTATAATCAAAAACCTGATTACGCTTTTCACTTATTAGTGAAACATAATATTTTTCTGTTGCTACAAAATCCTCATCATTGGTAACCTCTGCTATCTTATTTGTGTCAACTTCTTTTTCTAAATTTTGCACATACAAATACCCAGATGTAAGAAAGAAAAATATAGCAGCAGCTTTCCACAGCCAATGTGTAGAGAATGATTTTTCTGATAGCTCCATACTATTCGCTATTCCATTCCAAACCTTTTTGGAAGGTAATTCGCTATCAAAAGCCTCTCTATTACTTTTTATAAATTCTTTAAGATGATCTTTGTCCTCTGGTTTCATATGCAACCTCCTCTTTTAATATTTCCTTTAATTTCTTTTTTGCTCTATTGTATTGCGATTTTGATGTAGACTCCGTGATATTTAATATTTCAGCTATCTCCTTATGATCGTACCCTTCCAATAAATATAATGAAAATACCACCCTGTATCCTTCGGGAAGTTTGTTTATCGCCAACTTCACACCTTCTACATCATATATCACTTCCTCCTGGTCATCATCAGAGATATCATCAACAGGGTGTTCATCAATATTCACAACATCCAATTTGTTTTTTTTGACATGGCTAATGGCTTTATTCACTACAATCCGTTTTAGCCATGCACCAAATGTGGATGAACCTTTGAAACTCTTTATATGATTAAAAGCACTAATAAACGCTTCTTGAAGCACATCTTCCGCTTCGTCATTTCTACCAATAATACGTAAACTAACATTAAACATTGCTTTTGAGTACAGCTTATATAATTCATAATAAGCACCTCTTTCGCCATCTATACAGCGATCAATAATGTCCTGATGAATATTTAGGTTAACCTCCAAGTGTTTCGTAATTATCTATATAAAGATAACGAAATGATAGGAAGGTTGCATGAAGATAACATAAAAGGTTCATGGTGTATAAACACTATGAACCAATAGCTATATATTACTTATCTAAATCTTCTACGTTTTGCTTGGCAATGGCAAAGTCTGGAGCTAAGTTTAAAGCTGCTTCAAAGTGTTTTTTTGCATTTTCTTTGTCGCCATTAGCCTTACTTACTAAACCTTTGAGATTAAACAAAGCAACCTTAATTGGGTATTCTTGTTCTTGATTATTTTCATCAGCATAAAATACTTTTAACTTTTCTGCATCAGGATGCTCCAATAATATATCAATATTTGTATTGCATTCCGTAAATCGTTGTAAATCGAACTGAAGAAAAGCTACTTTATATAAAGTTTGAAAATTATTAGACTTTAAATACAAGCTTTCGTAGGCATCCAACGATTTGTCTTTAATTCCCAACTTTTCATAAC
Organism: Cyclobacteriaceae bacterium; assembly: GCA_029882685.1. Lineage (GTDB taxonomy): Bacteria > Bacteroidota > Bacteroidia > Cytophagales > Cyclobacteriaceae > JAOUKH01. Next base: position 9,020 of record JAOUKH010000028.1, on the reverse strand, counting down.
CTGCGCCTGATAATTCCAATGCGCCCAAATGTTCTGGGTTTACTTTTAACAAATCCTGACTTACTAAAACAGACTGTGCAGTTTTATTGTTTTGAAAATAAAGATAAGAAAGCGTATATAGTAGTGAATCGTTCTGGGGATATTCTGCCAAAACATTGTACAAAGCAGTAATGGCATTATCTGTATCTCCGTAGCGTGTTGCTAAGGCATATGCTTTTGAATAATGATTTACCACAAATGCATTGACTTGTTGTTGTGCTGTTGGTTTTTCTTCTTGTGCTATTACAAATTGGGTGACAAATAATAACAGTAGTGTAATGGCTTTATTTAAATTATTCATTCTATTTTTCAGTTTGTAGTCCTAGTTGTTTACTTATTTTAATCATATAAGCTTTCGCTTCATTATATTCATTTTTAATTTTCCCGTCCAATATAGCTTCTTTTATTCGTTCTTTTATATCCCCAATTGTTCTACAGGGTTTAAGATCAAAAGTTTCCATAATTTCTTCACCCGAAATAGGGGGCTGAAAATTCCGAACTCGGTCTTTTTCTTCTACCAATTTCATCTTTTTTTCAACTTTATCGAAATTGGAGATATAACGTTTTACTTTTTCATGATTTTTGCTAGTAATATCAGCACGACATAGCTCCATTAATGCTTCCACATCGTTGCCAGCTTCAAAAAGTAATCTCCGAATGGCAGTATCAGTAACTACATCTTTCACTAACGCTATTGGCCGTAAATGCAAACGAACAAGCTTTTTCACAAAGTGCATTTTTTCATTCAAAGGCAATTTCATTTTTCTGAAAATAGATGGCACCATTCTACTCCCTTTATCTTCATGACCATGAAATGTCCAACCTACTTTATTATCAAAACGTTTCGTTGGCGGTTTGGCAATGTCATGAAGTATAGCTGACCATCGTAACCATAAATCGTTTGATCGTTCTGATACATTATCAAGCACCTGTAATGTGTGGTAAAAGTTATCTTTATGCGATTTTCCATTGATTGTTTCCACACCATGCAAAGCAACCATTTCGGGGAATATCAATTTCAAAAGCCCTGAATGAAAAAGTAATTTAAACCCATAGGAAGGCTGATCTGATAAAATTATTTTATTAAGCTCATCGGTTATTCGCTCCATAGATACAATTTTTATCCTTTCTGCAAATTGCATTATAGCATCAAATGTGGTGGCTTCAATGTCAAACTTTAACTGTGTAGCAAATCGAATAGCACGCATCATCCGTAGGGGGTCATCGCTAAAAGTAATATCAGGTTCCAAGGGGGTTTTGATGGTCTTCCTTTTTAAATCTTTCACCCCACTAAAAGGATCTATGAGTTCTCCAAATTTTTCGCTATTAACACATATTGCCATGGCATTAATAGTGAAATCTCTTCTATTTTGATCATCCTCTAGTGAACCATCTTCTACAATTGGTTTTCTAGACTCTGTTCTGTATGATTCTTTTCTAGCTCCTACAAATTCTAAATCTAAACCATTATAAACTAATTGAGCTGTACCAAAATTTTTGAAAACATTTACTTTGGCTCCAATGGTTATAGCCACTTCTTTTGCTAATGCTATCCCGCTACCTACACATACAAAATCAATGTCTTTTGAAGGTCTTTTCAATATCAAGTCACGCACATAACCTCCAACCACAAAAGTTTCTACTCCTAAGTCATCAGCTACTTTGCCTACTGTTTTAAATATTTCTTCTTTAAGATGATTTGATAAATTCATTGAACCATTCCGCTACCAATAATTATTCCTATTTGGGCTGCAAATGTACTATATAATGATGGGTGTAAAAAGAACCTGATTAATTTCTTATAAATGTCGGACAAGGAATAAATTTGTCTTTTCTTTTCATTCGTTTTTTTGTCTTCACATCAAATGTATAGGAAATGGAAATTTCATGTGCCCCTCCTACAGTTGGTCCTAACTCTGAAATAGTGAAATCATAACTGTAACCAACATCAATAAAATCCAGTCTCATACCTAGAATTAATGCTATTGCATCTTGACTAATATTGTCCTTAACATTCTGTTGCAAAGGAATACCACGATACCACAATCCTACAATGATAGGTTCATAGAGAAAATGTAGCCCAATATCTAACTGATCAAAATCACCTTGTTTTTTATATACAAACGAAGGCGCAATACTCGAATTCTGATTACGTCTAAATGGGCCTGTATACAATGGGATACGAACGCCAGCATGAACAGAAGTTTTCATTGGCAATCGGCTTTCCTCACCTAATAATGATTGATTAGGCTGATTCATATGGTACGATGACACGCCAATCCATACCTTCTCAGAATATAACAACACCCCTGAACCAAAATCAAAATGCGATTCAGGTTGAATATTTTGACTCACACTCAAATCTTGGGTAGGTGCAGAACCACTTGCATCAAACTGTAGTTGGTCAGCAAAAATCAACTTATTGAAATCAACACTCTTTTGTCCATAGCCAAAATATAGACCTGGAGAAAACACCCACTTGTCTGATATTTGCACTTTATAAGCATACATAAACTGGATATTTGTAGAACGTAAATTAGCTGAACCTGCATTATCAACATTCACTACAAACCCTACTCCACTTCTATAATCACTCATATTATAATCATAAGAAAGAGCATAATTAGTAAACCCTTGAGGCAAACTAGGCCATTGATTACGATAGTTTAAAATAAGTCTATGGTCATTACTTGTACCTGCAAAAGCAGGATTCAGCAATAAAGGTGCAGCATAATATTGGGTATATTGCATATCCTGACCGTAGGCACGACCAAGTATAGAAAAAAGAAATATAACAAGAAGTCTTTTCATAGGTTTATCTGATTAATGTAACGTCTCCAATTCGTGTTTCCACATTACCATCATTGAATGAAACTTTTAGTTTATACACATACACATCCTGTGGCACAAGTTTACCTTTATAGTAACCGTCCCATCCTCTATTAGCACTATTTGATTCAAACAATAATTCGCCCCACCTGTTAAATATTAACATGTGGAATGTAGTGGCATTTCTCATTATTGGTAGAAAAACATCGTTAGTGCCAATTTCAGCATTCCATTCCCCTCCGTTTGATCCTGTTAAACTTGGTGAGAAAGCATTTGGTATTAACATATCACCTTTTATATGTGCTACTACTGCACCTTCTACTGTTGTGGTATCTGAGCAACCATTTTTACTAGTAGCGATAAGTGAAATATCATAACCTATAGGATTACCAAAAACATCTGTATTTTCTTTTTCATAAATATGGATGGGTTCAAAATCCTCACTGGTATTTCCATCTCCAAAATCCCATTGAAAAGAAGTAGCATCAAAACTATTATTATTAATATAGATAGGGTTGGGCAAATAAACCTCTGCTGGACGTACTTCGAATAAAGCTATTGGGTTATCATATACATATACAACTTGTTCTTTTATTGCTTCACCTGTTTCACCTATAGAATTATTTGCCGTTAGACTAACCGTATAAGTACCTGATTGATAATAAGTGTGTGTGGGATTTTTCACCTTAGAAGTACTTCCATCACCAAAATTCCAAACATAACTATCTTCAAGTGCATACTGAGTAGTATTTGTAAAACTTACGGTTACAGGAGCGCATCCCTCCGTAGGAATAACATCAAAATCAACTATAGGTTTCTGTGATTCAATAAAAATTGTTTGCACTATTGTTTCAGTACAATCTCCATTGCCTACGGTAAGACTAATAATGTATTCTCCTGCAACAGCATAGGTATGACTACCAATATTTTCATCATTAGAGGTAGTGCCATCTCCAAAATTCCACAAATAATCCCATGTACCAGAACTAGAAGTATTCGTGACAGTAATGGTTGCATCAGGGAATATTTGAGAAGTAGGTGTAACAGTAAAACTGGGATTTATATTTTCTTTTCCAGGAACCGAAAAATAAGTTTGAGTAATATCACTTACACATCCTGCAAAATTTTGAGTTGTCAAAACTATTGAAACTAATAAATCTTCATTTCCAATTTCTGGTCTATAAAATTCATGTTCAAAACGATCACCAAGCGTAGTACTTGTGAAAATAGGTACATTATTAATTTCCATAGACCAAGTATACATATTCAATCCTTTTTGATCACTTTCTACAACAACTTGCATTACATCACAATCTAGAAATAAAGTATCAACTGTAAATGTGGACTCTGGCACTGGATTTACTCTAATGGTAGTAGAAGAAATACTCGCACACCCACCAATAAAATTTGGAATTAATGATACAGAGTAGTCCTTATAATTAGTAGATGAAGTATTAATAAAGTTATAAGAAAACGTAGTAATGGAAGATGGGTAAACCTCATCGGGCTGAACCAACCCATTTTCATCTTCTATTCGCCAAGTATATTGTGTAGGATTTAAAGCTTTCGTCAGTGCACTTACTTCAAAATCAACCGTTATTTGTTCGCAATTATTGGCAAAAGGATTGTAATTAATAGCTGAAAATGAAGTTTGAGGTGTAGGGAAAATAATAATTTGCTGAACCTCGCTTATCGCCTCACAATTTAGGTCATTAAGTACTCGTAACCGAATATCAACCGTATCATTTTCAAATGTTGTGTTTTCGAACTCAGCTATAAACACATCCTGAAAAGTTGCATCAGCAGGATCTTGATTGAGGTACGGAATAAATCCCAGTCCATCTTTATTATCAATCTCCCAGAGGTAATTACTTACTGAAGTGGATTGCGACATGACAGAAGTATTCGTGAATTCAACTGGCAACATGCTACATCCTTCTGATTGGTTAACAGAAAATGTAGTTGTAGGCAAAGGTTGAACATTTACACTAGTTTGAAATATATCTTGGCATCCTGAATCTGAAGTTATACGAAGAGCTACATTATATATATTTGCATCTCCTATGTTTTTATCGAAAACTGTTTGGTTATCGTAAGCTGCATCTTTATCAAAACTAATTCCGTCATAACTAAAATCCCATTCGTAAAGTACTATGCTCTCACCATTAATAGCTGTAAGTGATGACATATCCTCGAAATGAACATCTTCTCCTTCGCAGATATTATTAGATGTGAAATTAGCAACAGGACTATTATAAATGTTAATATAGGTTTCAAAAACAGATTCACATAAAGTTGCGGCATCACGAATTAAATACCTTACCAAATAACTACCTGGAATGGTATAAGTTTCATCAAATGATGCTAATGAAGTAGCAGAGTAGCCACTACTAGGCTCTTCCCTTGATAGCGTTCCATTTTCATCGTAAAACTCCCAACGATATTGCGTATTTGCATTTACATCTCCTATTGCATTATCATGAAAACGAACATTGAAAACAGAAGTATTAGTGACATCCTGACAGAAATTAGGCTCAACTGTATTGTTTGAAAAATCTGTTATAGCAATACCAGCAGTTACTGTTGGAGTAATATTTACAATTATATCAGTTGTTCTTGAACATGCTCCTTGAGCTGTAGAATTTATAGCTGTTAACCTAATTAGTTTTTGACCACCAGAAGTGTAAGCATATATTGGACTATTTTCTGTACTAGTATATATAGCTGGTAAGGTTGGAACTGTGTCCTCAAAAAATTCCCAAGAATAATTTAATCCTGTATCTGCAGTTAAATTTTCAAAGAAAATATCATCTCCAATACAAAAATTTGTAGATAAAATACCCGTTATATCATTTTTACGCGTTTGGAAACTAGGGCTTGGAGCAGCAACAATAGTTATATATGCAGTAGTGGAAATAGCCTCATCATAATTTGGATTAGCAATATCTCCATTAAATGGATTACATGTGTTCCAATTAAACATAGTGATTTCAAATTGATTACCCACAACATTAAGAACATTAGCAGGAGCACTCATTGGAAAAGTTGCGGATACAGGTCCATCTGCTGGAAACACCACATTTTCTACTGGACCAAAATAAGCTCCAGTCACCATAAGCCCTGCTGTTCCTCTAGTATCAGTAGTAACTAACGCCCCAGTAGCATCCGTAAGAGTCTGTACAATTCCATCGTTAAGTGATAAATCGCTTATTGAAGCCGAAGCATTATGGTTTGTACCATATATAAACTGCACATGCCTTTCCTGCCTGTTAGGGTTGTCAGGCTCAATATTTATATTACAATTAAAGCTTGAGTTATCAACAAAAACGGCATTAGTTATAGCATTACCATAACACACTTCATAATCAATTGGATTGATAGCTAAAGCAGCTCCAAATTCATTATCTCTAGCCCATGAAAACGCAGTTTGTTCTTGTGCAGATGTAGGACATAATACTCCATTAATGAAAATATAAGAAGTAGGTAAAAAAGAACAGTCAGTATTAACTGGATACATAAATGTACCTGTTGCCTGAAATTCCATATTTCCTCCAGTAACAACTAACCCACTATAAATATCTACATCAGTGGTAGCATTAGTTGGGTCATTCCAGTCGAAATGAATGATAATATCTGCTGGATTTTGTGGGACATTAAAAAAATATTTTATAGTAAAATCCGTTACAGTGGTAGGAGCACAGTCTTTATCTGTATTAAAGGTTATATCTATTTGAGGTCGAAGTGTATTACATTGTGAATAGACATTATAACTACTTATTAATAGCAATAACACAACTTTAATAACTCGATTTAAAAAATCTTTCTTTTTCATACTTTTCACTAAACAACAAAACTGACTATGTGTCAATAATTATTAAATACGATGTTTGTACTCGCTTAGTGGGTGAGAAATCGACCAATGGATGAAACTAGGGGTTAGTTTACCTATGGGTACATACCAACTTAAATTAGGAGACTATTTTAATCAACAATAATTTTAAATTTTAATAGTAAGAATGAGCTTCGTAATTCCTACCTTTGTATCCCATAAGTAATACTAGAATTACACATCAAACTTATGGCTTCTACAAAATTTGTCTTTGTTACTGGAGGTGTTACCTCTTCCCTAGGAAAAGGGATTATTTCAGCCTCTTTAGGCAAACTTCTTCAGGCGCGAGGTTTTTCCGTTGCTATTCAAAAATTCGATCCCTATATTAATATTGATCCTGGAACGCTAAACCCCTACGAACATGGAGAGTGTTACGTGACGAATGACGGTGCAGAAACAGATTTAGATTTAGGACATTACGAACGTTTTCTTAACTCCCCTACCTCACAGGCTAATAATGTAACTACTGGGAGAATTTACAATAACGTAATTACCAAAGAGAGAAAAGGAGAATACTTGGGAAAAACTGTTCAGGTAATTCCACATATTACTGATGAGATAAAACAAAACATGCTTTTGCTAGGAGAGTCTGGGAAATATGATTTTGTGATTACTGAAATTGGTGGTTGTGTTGGTGATATTGAATCATTACCTTTTATAGAAGCTGTACGTCAAGTGAAGTATGATATAGGGACCAATAACACTATAGTAATTCATTTAACTTTATTACCCTATTTATCTGCAGCCAAAGAAATAAAAACAAAACCTACACAACATTCCGTTAAGCAATTGCTAGAGGCAGGTATTCAACCAGACATATTGGTATGCCGTTCAGAAAAGCATTTACCTATGGAAATACGAAAAAAACTAGCTCTTTTTTGCAACGTTCAACTTAACGCTGTAATAGAAGCACTAGATGCAGAAACAATATATGATGTCCCCATCTTGATGCGTAAAGAAAAGCTTGACGAACGCGTATTAACCCGACTTAAAGTACCTAGTAAAAATGAGCCTAATCTAGATTTGTGGAAAACATTTTTAGGGAAATTAAAAAACCCTACTGAAGAAGTAAATATTGGCTTAGTAGGTAAATACGTAGAATTACCTGATGCATATAAATCAATAGTTGAATCCTTTATACATGCTGGAGCAGAAAATGAATGTAAAGTAAATATAAGTTGGATATCTTCAGAGGACATTGATTCTACCAATGCTGGTAATAAACTCGAAAATTTAGATGGAGTGCTAGTGGCTCCAGGATTTGGAGAAAGGGGGATTGAAGGTAAAATTGAAGCGGTAAGATTCGTAAGAGAAAATAAAATTCCTTTTTTAGGCATTTGTTTAGGTATGCAATGTGCAGTTGTTGAGTTTGCAAGAAACGTCCTTAACATCAAAGATGCAGCTTCTACTGAAATTGTTGCTAAAACAAAAAACCCTATCATTGATCTGATGGAAGATCAGAAAAAAATTACGGACATGGGTGGTACTATGCGATTAGGCTCCTATCCCTGTAGAATTACAAAGGGCAGTAAAGCCTTTCAAATATATGGAAAACAAAACATTGAAGAGCGACATAGACATCGCTATGAATTTAACAATAAATATTTAGAACAAATCGAAAAAGCTGGCATGATCGCTTCAGGAATTAATCCTGATTCAAACCTCGTTGAAATCATTGAAATTAAAGATCATCCGTGGTTTGTTGCTTCTCAATATCACCCAGAACTAAAGAGTACAGTTATTAACCCACATCCTTTATTTGTGAAATTCGTAAAAGCAGCTTTGGAGAATAAGAAATAGAAGGTTTACTTTGCACCCCAATTAGAAAAAAACAATTATGGATAAAAATCAAGCCATTGGATTAGTGCTCATATCAGCATTAATGATAATATATTTTCAGTTTTTAGCTCCAAAGCCTGTTCCTGTGGTAGAAACTGCTACTGAGCAAGTAGAACAACCTATTAACTCGAAAGAAGAAATTCAACCATCTGAAGTAGTAATAGAAGAACAGATAACCAGAAATGATTCTTTAGTTGATGCGTTAACAGAACAAAAGTTCGGAGCATTCTCTATTGCTGCAAAAGGAGAGGAGCAAGAAATAGAAGTTGAAAATGAAAATATTGAAATTATTTTTAATACGCTAGGTGCTAATATTGATGATATTGAACTAAAAGATTTCAAAACTTATAGTCAGGAACCACTTATAGTAACTGAAGGGGGCAGAAGTAATATTAGCTTATCAATTAGGCATGCTGGGAGAGAT
>JAOUKH010000180.1 GCA_029882685.1 Cyclobacteriaceae bacterium | reverse complement strand
AAAAAGTGAAAGCCACTCTAAGTTGAGTGGCTTTCGGCTTTTACCATGCTAACGGTGTGTAAAAAGTGCTATGTACTTCTTTATACACTTACTATAGATGTGGTAACCCACATTTTTTATATTTTCTAATCTTTTTTCAAGACTCAGCCTTAATTTCCTTGTATTCAACAGGTTGTGACTCTTCTTTTTTTGCAGAAATTGCTGTTTTAGTAGTAATTTCTTCCTCGAATAGATAAGAATTAATATTTTTCCTTAATTCTTGGGGAGAAAGGTTGTGGATTAACTCTCCATTCCTTGCTATGGAAATCTGTCCAGTTTCTTCTGAAACAATTAATATCAAAGTATCAGTAGCATCCGACATACCCACTGCAGCCCTATGCCTTAATCCAAAACTTGCAGAAAGATCATCTTTTTCTGATACAGGTAATATACAACGAGCGGCCAATATTTTTCCATTATAAATAATAACTGCCCCATCGTGTAGTGGACTATACTTATTAAATATCGATATCAATAATCGTTTTGAAATTAACGCATCAATTTCATCCCCAGATTCAGCGTAAAATCTTAATGGGGATTCTCTGGAAAAAACAATTAACGCTCCAGTATTCGTGCTTCCAAGAGATTTTGCAGCATCAACTATAGCTGTAATGTTCAAACTTTTTTGTTGTTCTTTTTGTTTCCATAGAGCAAAATTCTTAAAAACACTCTCTTTATTGAGACTAGTTGTTCTACCAATAAGCAAAAGAAATTTTCTTATTTCGGGCTGAAATAAAATAAGAGCAGCAATAACTCCTACACCCATAAACTGCCCTAATATACCAGTTAACAGCTCCATTTTGGCTGATTTCACGATTAAAAAAATAAAGTATAGTGCAAGGATTCCTCCAAAAATTTTCACAGCAACACTTCCTTTCATCAGCTTATACAAGTGATAAAGTAGAAAGCCTACTAGTAGAATATCAATTATATCTACCCAACTTATTTCCAAAAAACCTATGTTAAAAGCAAAAATCAAGAGTATGTTGTTTTAAATAATTTTATACATTCCATTGCTTCTTTCACATCATGAACACGTAAAATTTTCGCTCCGTTCATTAATGCAATCGTATTTAATACACTAGTACCATTCAATGCTTGTTCGGCATTATTATCAAGTGTTTTATAGATCATCGACTTACGAGATAGACCTACAAGTAAAGGTAGCCCTAATCCTTTAAAATAGTGTAATTTTTCCAGTATTTCAAAATTATGTTCTTTGGTTTTTGCAAAACCAAAACCAGGATCAATAATAATATCAGCAACCCCTAATTGTTGTAATAGTTTTACTTTTTCTACAAAGTAATCAGTTATATCTGCCATCAAATTGGCATACGAGGTTAACTGTTGCATATTTTGAGGATTGCCTCTCATATGCATCATGATATAAGGCACTTTAGTTTTGGCAATCAATGAAAACATATCATCATCCAATTCTCCTGCTGAAATGTCGTTTACTATTTTCGCTCCAGCATTAATAGCAGCTTCAGCCACAACTGCACGAAAAGTATCTATTGAAATAATAGTATTTGGAAAACGATCTAATATAGATTCAATTGCATTGGTTACACGTTTAATTTCTTCATCAATGCTCACTATCTCGGCTCCTGGACGTGTAGAATAACCTCCAATGTCTATGATAGATGCTCCCTCCTCTATGATTTTTTGTGCTTGCTGAAGAATTAATTTTTCAGAAAAATGCTTCCCCCCATCAAAAAACGAGTCTGGAGTAGTATTTATTATCCCCATTACCAGAGGAGTACTTAAATCAAGTACTCTTCCATCAATGTTAAGTGTTTTTTTAGTTGAAAAAACAGTATCTTTCGCCACTAATTTCAGTTATTAATATTTATTACAAACGATTAACCCTTTATACTTTGGAAGAGAAAACGGTAAGCGAATATAGGGAAGTAATTTCTGCATGTAAAATGCTTTTTGAGAAGAAAACTAAAGATTATGGTACTGCATGGCGTGTATTAAGGTTACCTTCTATTACCGATCAAATTTTCATTAAAGCTCAACGCATTAGATCTATACAGGAGAAAGGAACGCAAAAGGTTGGTGAAGATATAAAAGGTGAATTTGTAGCAATTATTAATTATTGTTTGATGGCTATCATACAAATAAACCTGAAGAATGATGAGCGTATGGAAATCCCTTTTGAAGAGCTGGAAATTTTGTACGATAAGTATGCCGATGCCACTAGAGATCTTCTTATGGATAAGAATCATGATTACGGAGAAGCTTGGAGAGAAATGAGGGTAAATTCCATGACTGATATTATTTTGATGAAACTAATGCGTACAAAACAAATTGAAGATAATGACGGTGAAACTTTGGTTTCGGAAGGTGTGGAAGCTAACTATCAGGATATGATTAATTATTCTGTGTTTTGTTTAATTAAATTAAATTTTGTAAAAGTATAAAATAATGATGCGAATTATTGATGTTGTAATACGATTTATAGTAGGTGGATTATTCATTTTTTCAGGGCTAATAAAGCTCAATGACCCCATTGGAACTGAAATAAAGTTAGAAGAATATTTCGGTGTTTTTGCTGCTGATTTTGGTAGTTTATTTGAATTGTTCATTCCTATCGCATTACCAATAGGGATGATATTGATAGTATTAGAAATTGTTTTAGGTGTTGCTGTACTTATAAATTACAACATGAAAAAAACAACTTGGTTGCTGCTTTTGCTTATTCTGTTTTTCTCTTTTCTCACTTTTTATTCTGCCTATTTTGATAAAGTTACTGACTGTGGTTGTTTTGGAGATGCTATAAAATTAACTCCTTGGGAATCGTTTTATAAGGACATGGTGCTACTAGTTTTAATTGCACATTTGTTCTTTTACAGAAGAAAATACGAACCCCTATTAAGAACAAGGTCTGGAAATTCAGTAATTATTGCTACTACGTTTTTGAGTTTTTACCTTGGCGTATTAGCTGTAAGGCATTTACCTTTTATTGATTTTAGGGCATATAAAATTGGAAATAATATACCTGAACAAATGATTCCAGCCGAGCAACCTGTTATAGAATATGTTTTTGAAAAAAATGGAGAAGAGGTGCGTTCTGAAAAATATTTAAGTGCAGATGATGGCTATACCTATAAAGAATCTAGTGTATTAAATGCTGATGCAACAGTTCCTAAAATTACTGACTACAATGTAATTGATGTAGAAGGAAATGATGTAACAGAACAGACGTATGTGGGTATGAAATTATTGTTGATTATTAATGATGCTTCCAAAACCAAACTAAGAAATATGGATGAAATTAGAAGTTTAGTTAATGATCTAGATGGTAAAATTGAAACAATGATACTTACCTCTTCTTCTGAAACTACTTTTGAACCATTTAGACATGAACATCAACTGGCAGCACCTTTTTATTTTACTGATGCTACTGTGATTAAAGCTATGATTAGATCTAATCCAGGAATTATACTTTTAAAAAATGGTACAGTTCTTGGCAAATGGCATCATAACGACACACCTTCTTTAAACGAAATAGTAAACATACTTTAATGGCTCATAACACTATAATTCTTTTAGGACTTGCAGGATCAGGAAAATCAACACTTGGTAGTGAGTTGGCAAGTAAAATGAGCCTACCTTTTATAGATTTAGATCAAGCCATTGAAGAAAAAACAGCACTAACAATACAGCAAATATTTGAAGATCAGGGAGAGCCATATTTTCGAAAAATAGAATCCGAAACTTTACATGAGGTTTTGACTCTTAACAGCGATATAGTTTTAGCCACAGGCGGTGGTACTCCATGTTATTTTGACAACATGGAATTAATGAATAACTCTGGAAAGACTATTTTTTTAGATGTACCTATTGACAAAATTGCTGAAAGATTAGCTAACTCAGATTTGGAAACAAGGCCCTTATTTAAAGGGCTACTAAAAGCACAATTGCTTCAAAAGTTGAATAAACAGTTAGAAATAAGGAAACAATATTTCCAAAAGGCTAAATATACTTTTTCAGGTGAAGTTAGTGCTGATGAAATAATTTTTGAATTGACAAGTTCCGCATAATTATTTCTTATGCCATCTCTTACTTTTCTAAAAAATACTGAAAGTGATTATGGCTGTTATAAACTTTTACAGCCAATGTAAGGTTTTACACATTATAGGTTTTATTATAGCAATAAGTAGTGTTAAATTTGATACTCTTATTTTTCTTATTAAATGCTTTATCATTATGAAAGGATTATTGACATCATTAGTTTTATTTCTTTTTATTGTTAGTTCTTGTTCTCCAAGAATCGAATGTAATACACGATCAGGAAAAAAGAAGAAATCATATTATAACACTATTCAGTACGGCACAAATAAAAGTGTTCGTAAAAACGTTAGCAAAAGTCGTAGAAGATAGATTTCTATAACTTCATTTTCTATAATTGAAGTTTTAATAATATTGATTAAATTCTCATTTAATATTAAAATTTAGTCTCTTAACGCACCTATATTATATAGGTATTCTCTAAACTAATACATCACTAATCACTTTTTATCAATCATATTTATTGGGCAATACTATTTTGGCTATGCCTTTTAGTTCAAAACCAGTATTAATAAAATAAAATCCTGATCGTATAATATCAGGATTTAAAGAAGGATTATAATTCTATGATTTTTTCAAGTTGACGTATGGTATTTCAATAAAAAGTAAGCTTTTATGTGAAGTACATATATTAAATTACGAACTGAAACTGTTGTTAGAATTTTACAAATCTCAAAATAAAACGCATGAAAAATCGTAGAGAATTTATTAAGACTGGTGCAATGTTTGCTGCTGGTTCAATGTTGATGCCAATGGGTTGTTCAACAAAAACCAAAGAAACTGTAGCAGAGGAAGCGGCTACTGCAATTGTAGAAGAATCAACCCTTTCAGTATTAGCAGAACCTGGTGTACAAGTTTATTCTGTAAGAGATGCTTTAAAAGTAGATTTTGCTGGATCTATTAAGAAATTAGCCGACATGGGTTACAAATATGTTGAAGCTTATGGGTTGGGTCTTGACGGTAAAATGTTAGGAATGTCACCTGCTGAATACAAGAAAATTGTTGACGATACTGGTATGAAAGTAGTTTCTACTCATGCTACTTATTTCACTAAAGAAAATGCTAACCAAATTGCTGATGCTTCTTTAGAAGCCGGTGTTGAGTTTGTAGTAACCCCTTATTTGAGTGATGAATTAAGAGGTGATTATTCAGCAGTAGCTGAAAATTTTAATACTGTAGGTGAAATTCTTAAATCGCAAGGATTGAAATTTGGTTATCACAACCATGCCTTCGAATTTGAAAAGCAAGGAGATTTAGTTCCTCTTGAAATTCTTTTGAAAGAAACCCAATCTGATCTGGTAACTTTTGAGGCTGACCTTTATTGGGTTAAAAAGGGTGGTGTTGATCCAATGGAATTAATTAATAAGTTTCCTGGAAGATTCAGCATGTTCCACGTAAAAGATGCTGATAAGGAATTAGAGCAAACTACAGTTGGCTCAGGAATTATTGATTTTCCTACTATTATGAAAGCTAGAGATACTGCTGGTCTAAAATATTATTTCATAGAAGATGAAAGAACAGATGATCCGTTTGCAAACCTAAAAGCAAACATTGATTATATGAAGGCTACTGATTTTTCATAGTCTATTACAAAATTTGAAAATACATATAAAAAATGCCTTGCTGAAAAGTAAGGCATTTTTTATTCTATTATTACACCTTGCTGATTAGTGTGTGTTGCATCCCATTATTCAAAAATTCATTTATTAAGGAAGGGGTGAAATAATTGTTTCATAAATTTAACAGGTATCTTTTCTCCTTTTATACCAACCTTTTCAACTCGTCTGTCTTTTGGCCAGAAAAAAGTTCTAAACAGTAAATCCCAAAGAATTAAAGCTTTTCCATAATTTCGATTAGATTCTTGCTCGTTTTCAGAATGATGCCAACGATGAAGTTCTGCAGTATTAAAAACATAATTCAAAAATCCTGCTCTGAAATTAATGTTTACATGTTCAAGAAATCCAGTTATTCCAGAAAAAGTTAGCACAATAACTATCACTTCATTTGAGACTCCTAATAAAATTAGTGGGAGAAAATAAGCTGTACTTCCAAGAAAGGCATCTATAAAATGAAATCGACCTGAGTTACCCCAGTACACACGTTCTGCTCCATGATGGATAGCATGTAATTGCCATAAATATTTATTCTCATGACTAATACGATGAATCCAATAGTAACAAAATTCACAAATCAATAATGCTATCATGAAGCTTATTGTTAAATTATTATTGAATTTAACAATGCTTACCTCAAGTGATTCAGTAAGCCACATTATGGGATAATAAAGCAATAAAGGAAGTAGTAATTCACTTATTTTACTTGCAATTGGAAGTGTCAAAAAGGTCTGAATTAAATCTGTCCCAAAATCTCCCCTACCTATATTCCAATCTTTTTTATATGGGAAAAATAATTCAAGAAAAACAAAAATACTCAAGAGAGGTATCATTAAAATTACTGGAATAAGAATATAATATTCAACTGATAATATTTCAACCAATTCAAATAATACTACGAGTGTTATCAAAACCACGAATGGGTAAAACAAATATTGTAATACTTTAAACATTTCATGAATTTATTAAAATATACAAAAACATATCGTAAAATAGATACTACTATAATAATTTCATTTGACCTCACTATTATTCGTAATGAACACTACATGGTATTATATTGATTTAATATTCGCATATGTATCAAAAGATACCGTTTTCATTTCCAAAATGGAATTAATTTAGTTCCGAAAACGAAAACTACTTGTTATGAAAACTAAAAAAATTCTTTATAAAATTACCCTTTTGTGGTATTGTAGTTTATCAGGCATATACATAAATTGAATTTTACATTTATTTTGTTTGCTTTTTACAAATATTATTTTATTGAATTAAACAATAAATAGATGAAAAATACAATCAAAATATTAAAAACTATTATATTGTCTATAGTAACTTCAGCATTTTCTTTAGGTCAGTCTACCATTAATGGACAAATCAAAGAAAATGACAATCCAGTTTCTTTCGCAAATGTTTTACTTTTAAACCCTACAGATTCATCCCTAGTAAAGGGAGCGGTAACTGATAGTGAAGGAAATTTTAAAATTGAAATCAGGAAGGCTGGTAATTATATGGTAAAAACCACCTCTATTGGGTATAAAACTGAATTTTCCACAATACAAGTAAGTAGTAATGACAAAAACATCGACCTAGGT
>JAOUKH010000179.1 GCA_029882685.1 Cyclobacteriaceae bacterium | reverse complement strand
TTTTTCATTTGACTACTGATGTTTGTTGCTGTAAGTATTAATTTCAATTCTTTGTAACCAAACCTAACAGATTTAAATCCTGACAAACTTGTAATATAAAAACTCCTCATTATAATAAATTCCTTCTTTAATGAATAAGTGGTCCGTTTATTTCGGACACACAAAAAATATTCTAACATATACATAATATAAAAATTACGGATTAACATGTGTATTCAGTTTAATAGTAAACACAGAACCAACACCAGGGGTCGATTCCATAATAATCTCTCCCTGTAGTTTATCTACTATTTCTTTCACAATATACAATCCCAATCCTGACCCTGTAGAGTTTACATTTCCCCTGAAAAACATCTGATATATTTTATCATGGTATTCTGAATCTATACCAGACCCATTATCTTCAATCGAAATAAAATCAGCACCTTTTTTAGAATATCCTAAAACACGTACATAAGGCTTATCTTTAGAAAAGTCATGATACTTTACCGAATTGGCTACCAAATTATTCAAAATAATGGAAATCCTGCTTTGGTCAGAAACAAAGGGGTGCTTAAAGTTTATATCCAAGATAAAATCTATTTGATTCCACCCTTTCATAAATTTCAGACTATTAATATTCTCATTTACTAACTTTTCCAAATTAATCTCTTCTATTTCTAGCTCTAATTTTGTGTTTCGTGAATAACTTATTATATCATGGATGAAATGATCCAATTTAGTAACCATGTCTTTCATCATATCCAAATAAGATTGGTGTACTTTTGCAGACTTCTCGAGCGATGAAAGGTTGATTAACCCTAGTATCGATGATAATGGAGCACGAAGATCATGAGACACACAGTATGCAAATTTATCCAACTCGGTGTTTGCTTTTTCAAGGTGAATATTTTTATCCTTGAGTTCATCCACCAACTTTTTCATCCCCAATTGATGATCCAGTAAATTGTTTTCCGTTTGTTTGTTGAGTTTAATTAAAAAGTGTATTGTCATCACCATGAGAATGTTAGAAGACAACAGGTTGGTGATGAAATCGTATGCTGTATCCATTTCCACCATCAACCCAAAAATATTAAAATCAAGCAGGGTCAATACTATAAACAAGGAAGAGGTGAGGATGAGGTAAAAATATCTTTTAAATGTCTCGGAGTAACCATAAAAAATAAAAGTAGCTGCCATTAATGGGAAGAAGAAGAAGAAAGTACCTGACTCTTTAGGTACAATGGTATTCATGAAAAATAATAGGATATTAATACTTAGAAGAAAAAAATGTTTCGCAATTCCATGTTTTCTACCTTCATTAAGTATGTATGTAACTATACCAATTACTACGAGGAGAAACTCTGTTAATATCAGATAAAAATTATTACTCTCGGAAGCAAAAATTCCATCATCAATCAAATGAACAGAGGCTATCAAAATCACCAAAAGTGCAAGCTTGGATAGGACTATATTTTGCTTTTGCGAACCATCAAATTCTATACCATCAGGTATATTAAGCCGAGAAAGTTTGATACGTTTAAGATAACCTAACATCAATCATTTAAGTGTAGATGATTTTTAATAAAGATTTAAGAAAAGCGCAACATATATTAATCCTATGAGTCCGCAAAGTATGTCATAACTATAAATAATCCAAATGGTAATGGAATAATATAGTCTATTATTCACCAGTCACTGTCGTACAATATTACATATAAAATATACTACATATAATTATTAAAATTATATCAATAATATACTTTCATTAAAAAAATAAAAATAAAATTTATAAAATATTAAAGACTGTTTTAGGGGTTATTTCAAATAATAAATTAGAATTTTTAGCTCTGGCTTTTTCGGGAGATGAAAATTTTAAAAAAAAACAAAAAACTAATCACTCTTTTTTTGTCTGCACATATTTAGGTGCAGGTAACTTGATGATAAAAGCCCAATTAAGTTAATGTTAAAGCTTTTTCCAGTTCTGATTCAAATCAAACGGAATCAGGCATACGAAATAAACTCTGAAGTTAAATGCATTTTCTCTACACTATTTATTGGATTATGACGTTATGGTATTTTCTAACACTTTTTCGATGCTCTTCACTACAAACGCTGCATTTTCTTTAGTGAAACATAATGGAGGTTTAGTTTTAAGCACACTATCCCTTGGCCCATCTGTACTAATAAGGATACCATTATTTCTAAGTTCATTTTTGATAGTACTGGCTAATTCAGTATCTGGTTCTAAACTATTGTTCTTCGTAATTTCAATTCCAAGAAATAACCCAGAGCCTCTTACATCTCCAATACAAGCATATTTTTTCTGTAAGTTGATAAAAAGTGATTTATAATAATCACCTACTACCTTTGCATTTTCTTGTAGTTTTTCTTCTTCTATTACTTCTAATACCGATAAACCAATTGCACATGAAACAGGATTACCTCCAAATGAGCTAAAAAATTCAACGCCTTCACTAAATGACTCGGCTATTTCGGTTGTAGTTATCACTGCTCCCATCGGATGACCATTTGCCATAGGCTTTCCAATGATTACTATTTCAGGAACTACTTCTTGTGCTTCATATCCCCAAAAATAATCGCCTAAACGACCAAAACCTGTTTGAACTTCATCACTTATGCATACGCCACCTTGCTTTCTAATAGCTGGATATACCTCTTTTAAATATCCATCTGCTAATGGTACTTGACCACCGCAGCCAACGATCGGCTCACTTATAAATGCTGCTATTGGCGACTCTGAACTTTCTATACTTTCAATAGCATCTTTGGCATATTGTTTCCCTGCATCATCAATGTTTGAATTATATTCTCCTCTATAAGTGTCTGGGATAGGTGTTTTAAGAATATAGTCCTTTTTACCATGACCTTTTTTGTTACTGAATTTATAATCACTTATATCCATGCTCATCATCGTATTACCATGATATCCATGCTCCATTACCATTATTTTTTTATGCTTGGTATGTGCATATGCAATTCTTATGGCTAAGTCACTAGCTGCACTTCCAGAATTAACGAAATATACCTTGTTTAATGAATCAGGAAATTTTGATAGTAATTTCTCTGCATATTCAGTCAATAAATCGTAAGCATATCTGGTATTAGTATTAAGTTTTGACATTTGCTTGTTTCCTGCTTCCACCACTTTTGGATGAGAATGCCCCACATGAGGAATATTGTTGTAGGCATCCAAGAATGTATTTCCATAGGCATCATACATATATTGAAATGCTGATCTCTCCATGTAAATAGGTTGACTGTAACTTAATGAAAGAATTGGACTAATTACATTGTGTCTTCGTTCAACTACTTTTTCAATAGGTGCTGGATCACTTATAGCATAGCCAACAGAAGAATAAAAGCTGTTTTTTGCTTTTACTGGATTAATACTTAGCCAGAGATAGAGCATACTCCAAGCTGATTTTTCACTTACAGAAGCATATTCATTGCTGGGATTTAGTTTTTTTGAATGCGCAGAATTACAAACACTGGTACAAAGCCTTGCGGCAATTAGGTAATATAGAATATCTAATTCTTGTTTTTCTATTGGTAATAATTCATGATAAGATTTTAACATGACAGAAGCCCATTCCAGTGGATCTTCTTTATCGAAACATGCATATGTTATAGCGATAGCTAACTCATTAATAAGTGGAGAATAGGCTAAATCGCCAAAATCAATAAGTCCAGATATCTCCTCGTCATCGACTAATATATTCCACTCATTAGCATCATTATGAATTATAGATTTTCGTAATTCAGGAATAACTGGAGTAACGTTTTCTTCGAATTGTTGAAAAAAATAGCGTACAATATTTCTGTCTTTTACATTTGGGATGTCGTCAATGTATTTTTTGTTAAGATTAAAATATTGAAGATCCCATTCCCATACTCTTGCCTTAATCCTATAGCTGCTGAGTTTTTGAAGGTTTAAATCTATTTTTGCAAGAAAACGACCTATGGAACTTAAAAGGTTGGGTGTAAGCGTTACATCTCCCAAGAAATCACCTTCCAAATAGGAGAGTAGTCTGCAAATGGTTTCTTCACCATCTAGTTCAATAATTTTTACATACGACCCATCCTTAAATGGAATTGGTTTAGGTAGCTTATTTTGATGATTGGTCTGTAGGGATAAAAGTGTGTTGTTTTCTGCTTCAACTAATGACATTGAGTCATTCGTATAGCGGTAGGTCTTAAAAATGTACTTAGTGTCATCCGTTCTAATAAGATAATTTGCATTATCATATCCATTCAATTTTTTAATCTCTACTATTTGGAATTCAAATTGATCTTGTAATACATCTTTCATGTTGAATGTATAAGATAGTTTTTAACCACAAAACACCTTCAATGCCTCATGGTTAGCATTGACAATCTCATCAGCCAATTCATCAGTAATGGCAGTAGAAACGAACAGTGTCTCAAACTGTGAAGGAGCTAAATAAACACCTCTTTCTAGCATTTCATTGAAATACTTACCAAATAATTCAGTATCACATGTTTTTGCTGATTCAAAATCTGTTACTTTCTCTTTGGTAAAAAATAAGCTATACATTGAGCCTACTTGGTTAATGGTGTAGCTAAGTCCTAGTTCATCCAACGATTTTTTATACCCTGTTACTAGTTTAGTAGTAGTTTTTTCAAGTTGTTCGTAAATGCTTGGATTGTCGTTAAGTTCATGTAACATGGCAAGTCCTGCTGCCATAGCTATTGGATTCCCTGATAATGTTCCAGCTTGATAAACAGGACCTTGTGGAGACACAAAATCCATGATTTCTTGTTTTCCTCCATAAGCACCTACAGGCATTCCCCCACCAATTATTTTTCCCATGGTGGTAAGGTCGGGTGTAATACCATATCGTTCTTGCGCCCCAGCTTTAGACAGTCGAAAACCTGTCATCACTTCATCAAAAATTAAAATGATGCCATGCGTATCGCATAAGCTCCGCAACCCTTCCAAATAACCTTCTTTTGGGAGTACACACCCCATGTTTCCAGCTACAGGCTCTAAAATAATAGCAGCTATCTCGTCTTTGTTATTATTGATAAGCTCTTCAACAGTAGTTAAGTCATTATAAGGAGCTAGAAGGGTATCTTTTGCAGTTCCTTCTGTTACACCTGGGCTGTCGGGAGTTCCCATGGTAATAGCTCCACTTCCAGCAGCGATCAGGAAAGAATCACCATGTCCATGGTAACAGCCTTCCATTTTAATAATTTTATCTCTCCCTGTAAAACCACGTGCCACACGTATTGCAGACATGGTAGCTTCAGTACCAGAATTCACCATACGCACTTTTTCAATACTAGGCATCATTGAACATATCAGTTCTGCAATTTCAACCTCCGCAGCAGATGGCGCACCAAATGAAAGAGATGTTTTTATAGCAGATTCCACAGCCTTTTCAATCTTTTCATGTGTATGCCCTAAAACCATAGGTCCCCATGAATTGATCATATCTATAAATCGATTACCATCAACATCGTACATGTACGCTCCTTTAGCTGCAGCGATAAATAAAGGTTCGCCACCTACTGCTTTAAATGCTCTCACTGGAGAATTTACTCCTCCAGGTATATAATTTTTGGCCTTTTCGAAAAGAGTCTTACTTGTATTTTTATTCATTGTCATTGTCTAATTCTATTTTAACTATTTTATTATTTTTAAAATAAACTAGTGGCACATGTTGGTTGTCATTAGCTTTAAAAAAACTAATACCAGAAGTTAATTCTGATGGCGACATCGGTTTATTGTATAATTCATTTTGAAATAGCGTGCCATATTCATTTAAACTATTTCCTAAAAACATCATCATGTCATAAGCTTTTAAAAAATTGGTACTTGCAGGTTTCCCAAATCGAGCAATGGTATAATGACTAAGTTGACGGCTGGTATAGTCATAGGTATCTATGTAATTAGCAGAAGTTAGTACGATTCCTAATCGTTCATAAGCTTCAAAATCAATAAAACGATACTTGAGCCATTCAGTAGAACCAATAACTTGAATGGTATCTGGTCTAATTTCAATGGAACTTACTACACCAGAAGCAAGTAACTTGTTATCCGAAGCAACATAAATAGTTCCTATGCTATCAGGAGCTAGAATGAAAATGCCTCTTTCTTCCTCAGTCAACTCTTCTTCAAGCGTTTCTTCGATATCTTCCAAAGTTGTGGTTAAAAGCTTTAAAATATGACTTGAAGTATCTTTGACTATTTTTTCCATAAACACAATATTGAAGGAGTCTTTCTCAATAAGTTGCCTAAAAGTATGAGCTTTGATGGAGTCTTTTTTTGACCCTCCATAGAAAATCATAGTGTTTTTGTTAGTTTTATTCTCAATCACATATTGTGCTGCTGCTTTAGCCTGAGTAGCATCGGAAGGGTGATATAAAAATGAAAATGGATTTTCTCCAATAACTTCTTGATTGGAAGAAATTGGATTGAACATATTGACTTTATTTTTATGGCTGTACATTGATACTTCACGACTTGGGTCAGAGTATAGTGGACCAATAATCAAATCCATACCATGAAATTCTGGTTGGATTAATATATTGGATGTAGCATAACTGTTTTTTTCAGTATCGTAAGCATAAAGGTTAATATCTATCCCATTATCTTTTAAGTCATGCTGTGCTTTTACTATTCCTTCGTAAATATCTATTACAAATTGATTTCCTTTTTTATAGAGGTTGGGTTGTAGCTTATTTACCATAAAAGGAAGCATAACCGCAACATTGTAGTTGTCTTTCTTTATTGATTCTTCTTTTGTTACTATTGAAAATTCATCGTTATCAAGATTAAACCCTTCAACCAAAAAGGCGAGTAATGATCGGTCTTGAAGGTACAACGGTTGTTCATTAATGAGTTGTGCATAACGATACGCAACTTCTTTATCGTTTTTATATGTATTGAATAATTCACTAATAAGTTCTAAACTGTCAATTTTACTTAAATAGTAGGTCTGTTGAAGTTTACTTAATTCATACCCTATTACTACTCCATTAGAATATTTGAGTCCATTATGAAAATCATTATCTTCAAAATATATTTTGGCAAGCCAGATGTGTACATCTTCTATTTTGTCCCACTTAGGGAAAAGTGTTTTTATTTGAAGAAACATGTCCCTTGAAAGGGCAGAAAACCCATTTCTATAAGCTGATATAGCATAAAAATATGAGGAGTATTCTGAGAAATAGTTTTCTTTATCCTTTTTAATTACAGGCTTAAAGGCCTCCATTGCTAAATTGTAGCTGCCTTCATTAAAAAAAGCTTTGGCTTTTAAGTACTCTTGCTGGTAGTTGGTCTGAGCTAAAACAAACGGACTAATGCTAAAAAAAAAGAAGAATAGTATATTTAGTTTTTTCATGGTTAATTGATGGTGATTCAATCGTTTTAAT
>JAOUKH010000027.1 GCA_029882685.1 Cyclobacteriaceae bacterium | reverse complement strand
TCTTTAAAGTTAATTTCACCGTCATCGTTTAAAGGGGTTTGTTTAAGGTCAAGCGTAGTTACACGAAACATCTCTCCAGCTCCTTCGGCATCAGATCCAGTAATAATAGGCGTGTGTACATTAAAAAACCCTTTTTCATTAAAAAAGTTATGTACAGCAAAAATCATAGAATGGCGAATACGATAAATAGCACTAAAGGTGTTTGTTCTTACTCTTAAATGGGCGATTTCTCTTAAGAATTCTAATGAGTGTTTTTTTGGTTGTAACGGATATTTTTCAGCATCTGCATCACCTAAAATATCGAGTGTTTCAACAATTACTTCTACAGATTGTCCTTTACCTTGAGATTCAATTAATTTTCCAGTAACTGAGACACAAGCTCCTGTAGTAATTCGTTTTAATAATGCTTCATCAAAATTTTCAAAATTAACAACGGCTTGTAAATTATTAATTGTAGAACCATCATTTAGTGCAATAAACCTATTACTTCGGAATGTTCTTACCCATCCTTTTACTTTTACAGTTTGTTCTACTTGCCCTTGAAGAAGTAGTGTACTTATCTTAGTCCTTTTCACGGTTCTATCGTTTATTGATGAAGTTATTATACATGTGGCACAGTTCGTGTTATGAAGCCACATATTGTAAAGCGCAAAAAAACTATATTTTAGCCTTTTTGTCAAAGATTAATGAGAATTATAATAAATTTGGAGAACTTATCGTAAAGTATATTAACACAAATAACGTATGTTAAAACTCGGTTTAACTCAAGGCTTACAACAAAAGTTATCACCACAGCAAATTCAGTTCATTAAACTATTGCAGGTGCCTACTGTTGAGTTGGAGTCAAGAATTGAGGAGGAACTGGAAGAGAATCCAGCATTAGAAGAAGGAAAAGAAGAACTAGAAGAAGCTGAAAGTAATAATGAAGAATTTGAAGAAAAAGAGGAAACCACTACAGAAGAAGAAATAAATATAGAGGACTACTTGAGAGATGATGATGTAAGTGGCTATAAAATGCAAGGTGATGGAGGAAATGAAGAAGAAAGAGATATGCCTATGGCAACGAGGACTTCACTAAATGAGCAATTACTCACTCAACTGGGATACTTGGGTCTTGATGATCGGTTAAACTTGATAGGAAAGCAATTGATAGGAAGTATTGAAAGTGATGGATATATCCGAAGGGGTATGGAAGCAATACTAAATGACTTGGCTTTTTCACAAAATGTAGAAACTGATTTGGATGAACTGGAAAGTGTCCTACATAAAATACAGGATTTTGATCCTCCAGGTATTGCTGCTAGAGATTTGAGGGAGTGCTTGTTACTTCAGTTAGAAAGAAAAGATGATGGACAGCATGCAGATGTTGTGGTGGCAAAAATGATATTGTCGGATTGCTATGAGGAATTTACCAAAAAGCATTACGATAAAATAATGAAGAAGCTTGAAATAGAAGATGAGGATTTTATTAAGGATGCATTGGAGTTAATCCGTAAGTTAAATCCTAAACCAGGAGGGAGTTCTACAGGGCTTGTTCGTACGCAATATCTTATCCCTGATTTCATGATCGATAATATTAATGGAGAGTTAGAAGTAGCATTAAATTCTAGAAATGCTCCTGAACTACGTGTTAGTCGCTCATATACGGATATGTTTCAGGCATATGACAAAAGTGATAAGAAGGATAAAAAACTAAAAGAAACAGTTACGTTTGTAAAGCAAAAACTAGATGGGGCTAAATGGTTTATCGAAGCCATACGACAAAGGCAGCAAACTTTGTTGAAAACCATGAATTGCATTATGAAATATCAATATGATTTCTTTTTAGAAGGAGATGAGACTAAGTTGAAACCTATGATATTAAAAGATATAGCAGAACTTATTCATATGGATATATCCACCATTTCTCGTGTTGCCAATAGTAAATCTGTGCAAACTGAGTTTGGTATTTATCCACTTAAATACTTTTTTTCTGAAGGTATAGCCACTGACTCAGGAGAAGATGTAAGTAGTAGAGAGGTAAAATCGAAGTTGAAAGATGCGATTGACAAAGAAGATAAGCAGAAACCACTATCTGATGATAAATTGGAAAAAATAATGAAAGGGTTAGGCTATAGTATTGCTCGAAGAACTGTTGCTAAATACCGAGAACAATTAAATATTCCAGTGGCGAGGCTTCGAAAAGAACTATAGTGTGAGGGAGAAATTAGCGGTAGTTATATCATATCTTATGCATCCATTATTGATGCCTACCTATTTATTTGGGTTGTTATTATTCGTTTATCCAGAATATTATCGTCCGCTAAATAGCGAACAAGTCACATATATAATTTTAAGGCTTTCTATAGTAACGCTATTTTTACCAGCATTGAGTATCAGTATTTTAAAGTTTACAGGATATATTGGTAGTGTTCATTTGGAAAAACGAAGTGAGCGATTAATGCCTTACTTATTTACCAGCTTGTATTATGGAGTGCTTATTTACATTTTTTATCAAGGTATGTCTTTTCGACCATTTTTGATTTTAATGTTAAGTATGGGTTCACTAATACTAGTATTGGCACTATTTAATTTTAGAATAAAGGTGAGTGCTCATGCAGCATCTCTTACTGGAGTACTGGGAATTTTATGGGGAATAAAATTGAATGACCCTGAATTATCAATGCTTTATCCTGTAGTAGCTGTGATAATGACTATTGGAATAGTAATGTCAGCACGGCTGCAATTAAATGCACATCGTCCACTCGAAATATATTTAGGAGCGATACTCGGATTTATAGTCTGTTTTTGCGGAGTATTTTTCTTTATATGACTTACTGTTATAGAGTATAAGTTGTTTAGGGTTATTGCTCAAAAAATAGAGGGATACAATAAATTAATATTTTTCTAACTTTATAAAAATTAGAATAGGTAGTAATATGTACAAATTCATCATTTATGAGGTAAAAAATAATGTAGCTACCATTACATTAAATCGTCCAGAAACCTATAATGCGGTAAATAATGGACTTACTTACGAATTGCAAGATGCCTTTAAACTAATAGCTGAAGATGAAAAAGTAAGGGTAGTAGTACTTACTGGGGCAGGGAAAGCATTTTGCTCAGGGCAAGATTTAAAAGCGGTAATGGGAGAGGAAAACGATAGTTTTGAGAACATATTAAAGAAAAGATACAATCCATTGATAAAGCAAATGCGTGAATTGCCAAAGCCTATTGTTGCGAGAGTAAATGGCGTAGCAGCTGGGGCAGGATGTTCATTAGCACTAGCATGTGATATTATTGTAGCTGATGAAAATGCTATTTTCGTGGAGGTGTTTGTGAATATTGGTTTAGTACTAGACTCTGGGTCTTCCTATTTTTTACCAAGATTAGTGGGTAGCAAAAAGGCATTTGAATTAGCCACCATGGCAAAAAAAATAAATGGTAAGGAGGCGGCTGAATTGGGTATTGTAAACAAAGCTGTAACTACTGAAAAACTAAATGATACAGTAAAATACTATACTGAGTATTATTCTAAAGCCCCAACTTTGGCTATTGGTTTAATGAAACAAATGCAGAATAAATCAGGAAACGCTTCATTAGACGAAATGTTGGAATTGGAAATGATAAATCAACAAATTGCAGGCACTAGTCTTGATTATGAAGAAGGTGTAAATGCTTTTTTGGAAAAAAGAACCCCAGAGTTTAAAGGAAAATAAAGTAAATGAGTCACGCACCAAAGGAACAAATAACTAAAATTAGGTTACGATTTAAGTTAGAAAGTAAAGAATCTGCTACTGCTATAGTTTCAAAAATTGATAATGCTTTAAAAGCTGAAAATGCTCCCTGTACTGGGCGTATTAATCATCATTTTATCACATTCCACATTCCTGTTAATGACCAACATTATTGGTCGCCACAACTAACTCTTACCTTTGATGAGTTGGATGAAGTCACAACAATTCGTGGATTGTATGCTCCACGCCCTACAGTTTGGACAATGTTTGTATTTTTTTATTCTGTAATAGGTATGGCGATACTGGTTGTTGGAACGCTTGGGTTATCTTATAAAATGTTGGACAAACCAGCGGATATTTTATGGTGGACACCAGTTTTAGCAATTGTTTTCATGACATTATACTTAGTTGCCTATTTTGGACAAAAAATGGGACACAAGCAAATAGAAACACTTCACAATTTTTTTGAAGAGGCAACTGGGTTGAGAGTTTAGATTTTCACTTATTCTGTTCAGAAATCAAATAATTTGTACAGTTAAAGAAGATAATAACCTACTCTGGATAATGAATTCTTAGAATATCCAGAGCAGTACAATCAATTGTTAAACTAATTCTTTATCAATAATTTCTTCAAGAGCTCCTTTAGGAAGTGCTCCAGCCTGCATCATAGGTTGTCCTTCCTTAGGGATAAAAAGCATACTTGGAATACTACGAATTTGAAATACCTGAGATAACTCTTGTTCTACTTCTGTATCTACCTTGTAAATATTTACCTCTTTACGTTCTTCTGAAAGCTCTTCGAGAACAGGGGCTATCATTTTACATGGTCCACACCAATCAGCATAAAAATCTATGATTGCAGGTTTGTCGCCTTTATATTTCCAATCTTTCTCTTTGGTGTAGTCAAATATATCTTCTTTGAATTTTTCTGTTGTTAATTTAATAGTCGCCATATTCTGTTATTTTTTAATTGCAAAAGTAGTGTTTAGTTCATTACTAAAATGTAACAAAGGTTGCAAATGTCATTTTTGAGGGGTAGGGCGAACGCATTTATAAATTCTTATGTCATTGCTGTAGAAAATCTTAACCATATTGTAAATACATGTCGTTTTGGTTAGGATACCTCCTCGTTTTTGTTGGCTATAGTCAACAAAACATACGGAATGACTTACTGGAAAGTTAAATGAGTTAGCCCTGTTTTGAGGGGGTTAAATTTTTTGTTTATAATAACATTAAGAAATGGGATACAATTAAAAATGTATCCTAATTTTTTCAATTACAAATATAGGAGGAAAAACAGAGGGACTTACTGGTTAAAGAATGTTTGTGATAGTGATTTGTGTTTTTTTATAGTACTGATTATCAACATAATTTAATAGGAATAAGCATATCTACTTTTGTGCCTGTAGAATCTAAATCAGATATATTAACAAATGTGGGGATGTTAAGTTCTTTGCCCATTATCTCAATCCTATTCATTGTGATGTCTATACCAAGTGATTGGTGTACTTTATTTGGATTATTTTGCCCAATGATATTTGCTGCTTCTATCCCAATACCGTCATCTATAATAGAGCAATATAATCCATTATTCATTTCTTCCAAGTTGATGATTATATTGCCTTTTTCATTTTTGTTCGAAAACCCATGAATAATTGAATTTTCGACAAAAGGTTGAATAAGCAAGGGTGGAATTTTCATCATCTCCCTTTCTATCTTTTCATCTATTTTTATTTCAAAATCAAATTTGTAGTCAAAACGTATTTGTTCTAAGGAAAGGTATAAGGAAAGCGCCTCAAGTTCTTGCCCTAATGTAATGAATGAATGCCTACTATTGTTCAATACAGAACGAATTAAAGTAGAAAAATCTGCAAGGTATTGTGCTGCAAGTTCATTCTCATTATTAATAATAAAACCTTGTATGGAGTATAAAGAGTTAAAAATAAAATGAGGATTCATTTGGGAGCGAAGTAGTTTTATTTCTATATCTACATTTCGTTTTTCTAATAAACTTTTAGCATGTTTTTGTTTTAATCTATACCTGTTAAATAGAAAAAAAGTAATTGACATCCCCATTAAAGATAATAATATGATTATTAATAAAGTATATCGTTGATTTTTGATCTTAATTTGATCTTGTTTATGTATTACAGACTGGAGTTCTTTTTGATTATTTAGAATTTTAATTTCTTGTTCTTTCTTTTCCGTCTCGTACTTTGTCTTCATTTCTATAATTTTATTAGCACTTTCTTCATTAAAAATACTGTCATTAACATGCGTATACACTTTGTATTGATTGAGTGCTTGTTGAAAATCTTTTTCTATTTCCGAAACTAGCGACAAATTAAAATAAGCTTTAGCAATTAAAGATTTATTTCCTGTTTCTTTTGAATTTTTCAACCCTTCGTTCAGAAAGTATTTGGCATCTGTAAGGTTGTTTTTGTCTAGATGCAATTCTCCTAAAGCAACTTGAATTAGGGGCAATTCTTCTTTATCTTCAATGGCCTCACTTATTTGTAGTGCTTTGTTATAGTAGTAAAATGCACTATCAATATTTCCTATTGAGCTGTGTAATTCCCCAATATTGTTACAGGAAATAATTGCTCCTTTTTGAATCCCTATTTCTTCTTTTAATTTTAAGCTTTTAATTAAATAATCTAGTGCAATTTTCTTCTGGTCTTTTCCTCTATAACTCAAGCCCAAACTATTGTAAGAGGTAGCAATTTGTGATTTGTTGTTTATCTCGACACTGATTTTTAAGCACTCTTCAAAATAATTGATAGCGTCATCATGTTTATCTAAAATATTGTAGATCGAGCCAATATTACTCAAAGAGCCAGCAATTCCTTTTTTATCACCTAATTCTTCTTTTATAGAAAGGCTTTTTAAGTAGCTATCAAGTGCTTTATCGTAATTTCCTTGCATTTGATATATAATACCAAAGTTGCCATAGGTTGCAGCAATACCTTCTTGGTGATTTATAGATTCGAATACTGAAAGACTTTTATTGTAGTTTTCTATAGCTTTAGGATAGTTTCCCTGCATTCGGTAGATGCTTCCCATCGTATTTAAAGATTTTGATACACCCACAGAAAGGTTGGTTTTTTCGAAAATAACAAGTGCTTTTTGATAGTAATCAAGAGCCGTTTCATATTCTCCTTTGAACATGAAAACAATCCCTATTTTATAAAGTGCCTCTGCTCTTCCTGTAGGATAGTTTAACTCATTGCTTAATGATAAAGCTGACTCTGCATACTCCAACGCTTTTTGATGAGAGGTATAAACCACTTCAAAAGAAAGTTTATTAAATAGTTTGACCTTATTGGTATCATCAGGTGATTGTTGTATTTCATTTAAAAGGCTATCAATAATTGTTTCTTGAGCCTGGGTAGAAAAAGAAAACAAAAGAATAGGCAGAATTAAAATTGAGCGACATACAGACATATTTAGATGTTATTTGAATAAATATTGCATTTAAATTTAACTATTACTTTAACATATTAACTATACGGCTTTTTAAAAAATTAAAATTAATTCTACTTTTCTTAGTGAAGCATAACAGATTCTAATTTTTCAGAAATAGTGACCGTTATCAATTTATAAAAAATCTTATGGTTACTTAATTAAAGTTTTTAGGTATAGATATACCTAGATTCCTGAAAAGAAATATTTCATTGATTTTATTAAGTACTACTCAACTGAAAATTTGAGTATTTGTTTCTAATAATTAAAATATAAAACCTTTAAAATGGATTTAATACACTTTTAATTATTGTTTTATTTTTGGTTTATTTAATGACTAAAATTTGTATATAATAATGCTCAAAGCTATAATTATTGACGATGAAAAAAATAGTAGAAATACTTTACGGAATTTTCTAGAAAAATATTGCAAGCAAATCCAAATAGTTGCAGAAGCAGAGGGTGTTAATTCGGGGTTAGTACAACTTGCTAAGTTTGACACGGATGTTGTTTTTCTAGATATTCAAATGCAAGATGGAACAGGTTTTGATTTACTAGATAAAATTCAAAAAAATAATTTTAAAATTATTTTTGTTACAGCTTACGATGAATATGCGATCAGAGCATTCAAGTATAGTGCAATGGACTATTTATTAAAGCCAATTCATCCTGACCGATTGGTGGAGGCCGTTAACAAACTTGATAAAGACCTCAATTTGTTAGAATTTCACCAGAAACTTGAAGTTTTGATAAGTAATAAAAGTAATATAGAAAAAATTGCTTTGCCATCATCTGATGGGGTGCGTCTTGTCAGATTAAAAAATATTGTAAGATGTGTTTCAGATAGTAATTATACAACTATTTATTTACAATGTGGTGAAAAAATTGTTGTTACAAAAACATTAAAAGAATACGAAGAACTATTAAGTCATATGAAATTTTACCGTATCCATAAATCTCATTTAATTAATATGAATTATATAGATAGATATGTGCAGGGAGAGGGGGGGTATGTAATCATGGAAGATGGTTCTCAAGTTGAAGTATCTAGAAGAAGAAGAGAACATTTTTTGGATATCTTGATGGGTAAATAGAAATACAAGCTATTCAGTATAAAGTTTTGGTATCTGAATTAAAAATCTTTTTTCATTAAAAAGATCAGAAGTCTTTTTCCTTAATATATGGTATGTGTAGGGTTTATTAAAATCTAATAGTTTAAATTCGAGCTAGGATAATTAAAACATACTGTCCCCAAAAGTGTGTCTATTTTGAAAAAAGGGTTTCCCACAATTAACTTCATAATATTAAATAACCACAAATATTATTATGGAAATAGAAAAGCAGGAAACCGAGTTAAAATTAAGTAAAAATCAGCTTCAAAACATTATTAAAAACTAACCTAACTTACCTCATAAATAGATTTAGTAATAATTGTCCATTTAAATGTTAGATGTTTTTTGCTCTCTTTTTGGATAACAATATAGTCAAAAAAATAAAATAGGTACTACCTGCCATTCCCTCAACAACACCTACCGATCTCTCAATAACACCTACCATTCCCTCAATGGCTCTTTATTGTACATTTAGTAAAGTTAACTTGCACATGTATATGTTAAGTAAAAACTTATGAGAAATAATATATTATTAATAATTGTATTTGTTGCTATTCTGAATATACCTCATTCATGGGCACAGACAAAAGGGCAAATAAGAGTGAGTGGAGGACTTGCATTAGGCAGTAAAGCAGCTTTAAATGATAAAGGTGTTCCAACTTTTGGTTTTGGGGTTAATATTGGGGGTGACTATTTTATTACTGATGCGATTGGTGTTCATCCTAGTTATTCCTACTTCTTAGAATCTACTAATACTGTATCAGAATTTGGTATTACAAATGCATCTAGTCTAAAAGTAAGTTCTATTAATGTAGATGGAAAATACTATTTTTTAAGTAATGTGGTAAATGTATACGGTTTGGTAGGTTTATCTATTGCCAGTTCTACAGAAACTTTTGAACCTTTTGGCGGATTTTCGGAAACAGTAAGTGCCACAAATGTAGGGGGCAATGTAGGGGTTGGGGCAGATTATACAGTTATCGATAAAATATTTGCAAACGCACAAGTTAAATTTAATACCCCATTGGAACAATTAGTGATTAATATCGGGGTAGGATACATCATTAAATAAACAATATATCAGAGTGTATAACTACTGTAAAATATTCACACAAAAAGAATAAGATTATAATTTAATAAATAAACAATATGAGAAATATTTACATACTATTAATGTCTTTAGTTGCTTATGGAGTATCCTTGGCTCAGCCTGTGGTTTCTGTTGATGTAGCAACTGTAAGTGATGCCCTAGCAAATGGGCAAACATCTGTTACTGCTATAACCATCACTAATAATAGTATTGATGGCTCTGTATTAAATTGGACTATTGATCTCGCAGATTATTATTCAAATGGCCCAGATGTAAGCTTCACCAAGGTGGATTTTGCCGATTGGACATTAACGAGTAATCAGGATCGAATTACCGACAATATTTGGATTACTCGTGGTGATCAACAATCTATTTTTAATGCGAAAAGTGAAACATCCTCATCTACCCCCTCTCCCGCAGATACAGAATGGTTATTGGGTAGTACTAGTACTGTACTAGGAGGAACATATACAAATTTCAAAACCGCACATGGAGGGGATCCTACTTCATTAATTGGAAGCACAATTTCTATGCACCTGATTACAGATGACATTTATTATGATGTGGATGTAACAAGTTGGTCTGGTGGTGGTCCTGGTGGTGGCTTTGCTTGGACAAGGAGACAAATGATGCCTTGGCTTTCTGCTAGTGTTTTATCAGGAAGTTTAGCACAGGGGGCATCTGCTGTAGTAAGCATAACTCTGGATGCTTCTCAATTGGCCACAGGTTTACATAATGGAAGCATTCTTATTAATAGTGATGATCCTGTTACCCCATTAGTAACAGTAGCTGCTACACTTGACGTGCTTACTCCAGGGGTAATCGATATTGTGGAAGCAGGACTTTCTGCTAATTTGGTATCAGGTACTACAGGTACTGCCGATTTAACCATTAACAATACAGGAGCAGCCAATTTAACATGGAACAATAATGATCCTATATCATTTACAAAAGTCAACTATGCCGACTGGGCATTAGAAGAAAACCAGGATCGAATTTCTGACAGGGTATGGATTACTCGACAAGATCGAATGGGTTTGTTTAATATTGCACAAGAAACATTCCATACTCGTGGGGTTTCTCCTGTTGGGACAAGATGGGCTGTTGGATCAACAGCATCACAACCTGTAACATATGGGGATTTCCGTACTATAACACGTCCTTATCATCCTGCTATGGCTGGTAATACGTTTTCATTACACTTAACAGAAGAAGACTTATATTATGATATTACGTTTTCATCATGGACAAGATTTGGAGCTGGCGGAGGTTTTTCTTATGTTAGGACAACCCCTTTACCACATTGGTTAACAGCAGCTTCAAACGGTATTGTAGCTAGTGGTGGTTCAAGCGTTATTACACATACATTTGACGCTACTACTTTGTATGCAGGAACATATACTTATGATCTTGAAATACGCTCAAATGATCCAACCCAGCCTTTAAAAACTATACCTGTAACGCTAACAGTTACAGGAACACCTACAATTTCAGCAGTTACTACCTATACGTATGCCGACACCTATTTAGGCGTTGCCAATAGCTACCCGTTGGTTATTTCCAATACGGGCACCGATGTGTTGAACATCGCTGCTATTGCCAGTGACAATGCGGAATTTGCACCGTTAGTTACAGCACTATCAATTGCTCCGGGAGGCAGTGCTACTGTACCTGTAGTTTATACACCCGCTACTTTAGGGGCCGTTACAGGTACACTAACTATTACTAGTGATGATCCTGTCACGCCTTCTTTTGCAGTGAGTTTATCAGGTGCCGGATTGGATTTACCCGATATATCTTTTAGTTCATACTCACTGTCAGAAGTACTGGCTGCCGGAGCAAGTAATACACAAACCCTGACTATTGAGAACACTGGAGCAACAGACTTAACATGGTCTTTAGTTACTAATATTACAAATGCATTGGTGGATGATGGGTTTCGTTTGAAGTTTACAAAAGAAAATAATGCTAACATCAGTCTTCCTATAAATCGTGATGAAATTATTCCTGGTGGAGTGGAGTTAACAAGAGGAACTTCAGGAGAGTTATATGATTTTAATGGAGCAGCATTGGAATGGGCTATGGGAACTTCCTCTGAAGTTATAAATGCTGGCGGCACATATGCTGCCTTTACTACAGCTTTTAATACTACAGTTGCAGACTTGGTAGGACGAACTATTTCCCTTCATATTATAGCATCAGACATCTATGTTGATATTACTATAGAAGCATGGCAAAGTGGTGGCAATGGGGGATTAGTATCCTATACACGTACAGGGCCAATGGGTTCACCAAATTGGCTTTCTGCGGCAGCTACCATTTCAGGGCTTACGTCTGGAATAATAACACCCGGCAGTACGGAGGATATCACCGTGACATTTGATGGATCTTTACTAGACAAGGCAGGTATTAATACGGGACAGATAATATTTACAACCAATGTGCCTTCATCGCCTACTGTTACTGTTAATGCCTCATTGGAAATAACCAATAGCCTGGATGGAAGTGTTGCTGTTAGTAGTACTACACCTTCAAGTAGTTTATTGGCCGGAGGGTTGAACACAACAACTTTTACAATTACTAATAATGGTACTGGGGATTTGCGTTGGGATTTAACAGACCCTAAAATTCCGGGGACACCTGATCCTGTTGTAGTGATTAAGCATAACTATGCTAATCCTACTTTAGCTGAGAATCAAGACCGTATTACTGATAAGGTATGGATTACTAGAGGTGATAATCAAGGTATATTTAATATTGCCCAAGAATCACAATCTGGTGGTAATAATAGCAAATCACCTATCGGAACTGAATGGGCATATGGCTATACCGATGAACTAAGTGCTGGTAATTATGCTAGCTGGTTTCAAACCAATAATCAAGATCCTAGAACAATGATAGGAAAGCCTGTATCACTACATTTAATTGAGGAAGACATTTATTATGACGTAGTATTTTTGGGATGGCAGGGCAATAGTCAAGGAGGTGGATTTAGTTATTCACGTTCAGAACCTAATTTAAAAAGGGTAAATTGGTTGTCGACTAATGCAATAACAGCAGGAACATTAGCTCCTGGTGCATCAGCTAATATTATCTTAAATTGGGATGCTACAACAAATGTATATGCTGGTATCCATGTGGCGGAAATGATGTTAAATACAAATGACCCTAATCAGCCTCAAACGTTGATTACAACTTCGTTGGAAGTATTTGGAAATCCTGAGATTAATATTGTAGAAACCACACTGGATTTTGGTGATGGCTATGTTGGCTATGCTACCGATCAAGTGTTGACTATTGAAAACATTGGTACAGATGTATTAAATATTTCAAATATTGTATTTGATAACACGGTGTTTAGTGTAGATGCTACTACCCATGTTGTTGATCCTGGCACTACATTAGAGTTACCAATACATTTTACTGCTATAGCACAACAAGCCTATACAGGTACAGTAACCATTACTACTGATGATGCAACACAGCCTTCCATAGACATTCCTTTAAGTGCTAATGGTATATTACCTCCTAATATTACAGTGGATGTAACCTCCATAAGTGAGTTTCTTTTTACCGGGGAAACTTCGACAAGAACTTTTACAATTACAAATAGTGGAAGTTCAAATTTGGATTGGAAGTTGGAACCAGCCAATAAAACAATTGCATTTTCTAAAGCAGGTTATGCAGATTGGAACTTGCCTGAAAATCAAGACCGTATAACAGAAAATGTTTGGCTTACCCGGGGTGACCAGAGACCTTTGTTCAATATTGCTGTTGAACCTTCTAGTAACGGATCAAATCCCGCTGATACAGAATGGGCACTGGGAAGTACAGCATCTGTTGGTCCCGGTGATTATGGAACATTCCGAAATCTTCGAAATCAAATACCAAATGGATTTGATGGTCTTCCAGGACAAACTGTATCATTACATCTTATTTCTGAGGATCTTTATTATGATATAACATTTTCTGAGTGGGATGCTAATAATACAGGTGGAGGATTTGCCTATACCAGAACATTTGTTGGAGGTTCAATGAGTAAATCATGGGTTTATATTGCTAAAGAATCAGGAACATTGGTAGCAGGTGCATCAGAAACGGTTAATGTAACGTTTAACCCTAATGCTAATACCACCTCAGGTGAATACCTTAATGATATCGCATTTTGGAGTAATGACCCTGACGGTGTTCAACCACCTATGCCGTTATCTCTTTCAATAGGAGGAGTAATTACAAGCGCACCCACAGCCGATATTTTGGTACAGGAAGGAGTTGGTACACATACAGTGGATATTTCTACTGTGTTTACAGGAGCAGTTGGTAGAACACTTACCTATTCCGTAACTAGTAATACAGGTGTAGCTACTGCAGCAATTGCAGGAACTACCCTTACTATTGCAGAAGTGGCTACAGGAACAACGAATGTTGTAATTACGGCTGATGATGGTTTTGGAGGAACAGGTGATGATACATTTAGTTTTAGAATAAATGCTACACCTGTTGGGTCTCAAATGTCAGATGCCTTATACCCTTTTGGTTTTACTTCAAGTATAATTAACCTAGCAGGGGTGTTTTCTGATACCGACAATGATTTTTTAACTTTGTCGGCAACTAGTTCTGACCCAACTATAGTAGATGTAGCAGTTGTTGGTAATGATCTTACAATTACGGAAGTGGGATCAGGAGATGCAACAATTACGGTTACAGCTGACGATGGTTTTGGAGGAACAGTAACTGGGCAATTTATTGTTACTGTACTTTGTCAAGATATTGCTACTCCAGTTGCTTCTATTATTACAGAGGATGCAGTAACGGGTGAGTTTACCCTTAGTTCAACAAGTACAGTAAGTAATCAATGGTATTTGGATGGTGTTGCTATTACAGGAGCTATAAATCAAACGTATGTAACTACTGTATTTGGAAATTATAGTGTTCAAGTATCTAATACTGCTGGGAATTGCTTTTCTGCAATATCTACTACAGTACTAGTTGGTTGTCCTGTAATAACTACTCCAGTAGTAACCATTACAAATGAGGATGCTGTAACGGGTGAGTTTACGCTTAGTTCTAGTAGTGCCACAGGGAATCAGTGGTTTTTAGATGGAACAGCTATCGCAGGAGAGATTAATCAAACGTATATAACTACAGTATTTGGAAATTATAGTGTGCAGGTGAGTAGTTATGCTGGAGGTTGTACGTCAGCTTTATCTACGGCAGTAGCAGTAAGTTGTCCAGCCATCACAACACCAGTTGTAACTATTACAGCAGAAGATGCTATAACGGGAGAGTTTACACTTTCATCAAGTATTGCAACAGGCAATCAGTGGTTCTTGGATGGAAGCGCAATTGCTGGAGCTACAGCTCAAACTTATGTTACTACAGTTTTTGGTAGTTATAGTGTACAAGTGAGTAGCTATGCAGGAAGGTGTACATCAGCTTTATCTACGGCAGTAGCAGTAAGTTGTCCTGTAATCACAACACCAGTTGTAACTATTACAGCAGAAGATGCTATAACGGGAGAGTTTACACTTTCATCAAGTAGTGCAACAGGCAATCAGTGGTTCTTGGATGGTGTAGCTATTGCTGGAGCCACTAATCAAACTTATTTAACCTCAGTTTGGGGCAGTTACAGTGTGCAGGTAAGTAGTCATGCTGGAAAATGTGAATCAGCGATGTCAGATCCGTTAGCTGTATTGATAACAGGGTCTGAGGCAGATATTTCGAATACTGAAATAAAACTTTGGCCTAATCCAGCAGCAGATAAAATAACTTTTTCATTGAAAGGAACTTCTTCAAATGAATTCATTATGTACAGAATCATTGATTTAACAGGAATGGTTGTAGAACAAGATAAAGTGAAGCTATCAGGTATAAGTCACGAAATGAAAATAAACCATCTAAAACAAGGAATGTATATGTTGGTGTTACAAGATGGGAATAAAATCATAAATCATAAGTTTATCAAAGAGTAATCAATACTCTTTGATAGATGTTAATTCAATAAATATTATATTATGAAAAACACAAAAATTTTATTTGCTACAATTTTAGTATTAAGTTTTGCTGCGATTACGAGTTGCAAAGAAGATACTACAGCACCTGATCCAAAGCAACAGGTAATTGATGCTCTAAGCAAGGCATGGACAGTAAATAGTGTTACATTGGACAATCAGGATGTAAGTGCAGATTGGAATAGTTTCACTTTAACTTTTGATAACACTCAAGCTTATATAACAACTAGTCCATCTTATAAGAGCACCTTAATTTGGCCACTAACAGGTAGTTATACTTTTCCAAATATTGAAAATCCTAGAGTGATATTACGTAATGATGGAGTATTGATATTTGTTTCTAACTTAACTGATAACTCTCTCCAACTGATTTTTTCAATTACAAATACAGGAGGAAGAACAGAGGGGCTTACTGGTGAATGGATTTTTGATATGGGGAGTTAAGTTTTTTTTCATTTTAATAAAAAAGCGAAGTACTAGAGTGCTTCGCTTTTTTTTATTTTTTACCGCTAACCGCTTATGTAATATTGAGTTACGGAGTAACCTTTCATTAAATATAGAGTATAGTTAAAAGTAAGATGCAACTAAATTGATTGTTAGATGTCTCTTATTTTAGTCAAAAACTCATAACTCACTCAAATGAAATTAGTTACACTTATTTTGCTCGTAATGCTTGGGCTAGTGCATGATACTATTGCTCAAGAACATAAAGAAAAAGTAAAGTCATATATTACAGAGCGTATTACGGACTCTCCACCAGTAGTTGACGGGCTGATAAATGATGAAGCTTGGAATTTGGTAGAATGGCAAGACGATTTCACACAGCGTCAACCAAACGATGGAGAACAACCATCAATGCCCACAGCCTTCAAAATATTATATGATGCCAAGAACTTATATGTGTTAGTGCGTGCCTTTGATGATGAACCTGATAAGATAAGTCAAAGAATGAGTAGAAGAGATGGTTTTTCAGGTGATTTTGTTGAAATAAATATTGATAGCTATTACGATAAGCGTACTGCCTTTTCATTTACAGCAAGTGCATCAGGAGTTAAAGGAGATGAATATATTTCTAATAACGGTAATAATTGGGATTCGAGTTGGGACCCAATTTGGTACTTAAAAACATCGGTAGATGAAAAAGGGTGGGTAGCTGAATTTCGTATTCCATTAAGC
Source organism: Cyclobacteriaceae bacterium (assembly GCA_029882685.1). GTDB lineage: Bacteria > Bacteroidota > Bacteroidia > Cytophagales > Cyclobacteriaceae > JAOUKH01. The sequence continues at coordinate 12,345 of JAOUKH010000027.1, read as the reverse complement.
CAATTACGATTTGGAGATAAGGCTGTTCATACTTGGGGTATTCAAGTAATGCGTTATATCTTCAGAAATCAAGAACGTTCCGTTTGGCAATATATTCCTCAGGATGCTAATGGTTGGGTGCATTTGTTCGGTCAGTTAGAAAACATTGAAGGAATTCGTCCTCAGAAACAATTAGAAATTCAGCCTTATGTAGTTGGAAAAACAGAATATTATGAAAAAGAAGAAGGTAACCCTTTTAAAACAGGGAATGAATCAGAAATCACTTATGGCGTTGATGGAAAAATTGGATTGACTAGCGATATTACCTTGGACTTCACCATTTTTCCAGATTTTGGGCAAGTGGAGGCTGATCCATCTCAGGTGAATCTTTCCGCTTTTCAGGTATTCTTCCGAGAGCAACGTCCTTTCTTTATTGAAGGAAATAATATTCTGGATTTTCAAGTGAGTAATTCAATTGCTGGAGGAAATTTTAATAGTGATAACCTGTTCTATTCAAGAAGAATAGGTGGAAGCCCTCATTATTTTCCTAGTGTTGGTGATGGTGAATATGTAGACCAACCCAATAATTCAAAAATATTAGGTTCAGCTAAAATTACAGGGAAAAGTAAAAATGGTTTTTCTTTTGGGCTACTTGAGTCAGTTACGCAACAAGAAACAGCAATAATCGATAATAATGGAGATAGAAGAGAGGAAGAAGTGGAACCCATGACAAATTATTTAGTAGGTCGTATACAACAGGATATAAATGAAGGTCAGACGATAGTAGGTGCTATGATGACTGCAACAAATAGGGATATAAATAACCAAAATTTAAATTTCATGCACCGTGAGGCATATACAGGAGGTGTGGATTTCACACAAAATTTTAATGATAGAAAGTATTATTTAAGTTATAATGGAGTGTTTAGTAAGGTGTTAGGAACAACAGATGCAATATACCAAACACAAACATCAGCAGAACGTTATTTTCAACGACCAGATAATAGACATACTACATTGGATAGTACTAGAAGGGCACTTTCTGGTACAGGTGGAACATTAGCGTTTGGCAAATCAGGGGGTAAAATTGTTTTCCAAACGGGAGCTACTTATAGGTCACCTGGTTTAGACTTAAATGATACTGGCTTTCTGATGAGTACAGATCAAGTTAATCAATGGACATGGGCACAATACCGCATTTTAAAACCCTTCAGTATTTTTCAAAGTATCAGAATTAATGGAAATCAATATTTGGGATGGGATTTTGGTGGAGTAAGTACATCAAAAGCTATTAATGTAAATGGACATATGAGATTTAAGAACCTTTGGGGATTTAGCATGGGGTCTACTATTCAAGGAGAATCAATATCAAATGCGGACTTGAGAGGAGGTCCTTCGATGAAGTATCCAGGAAGTAAGAACCAATGGACGTGGATAGGTACTGATAGAAGTAAAAAATTAAGTGTAAATTTTAATCAATGGAATAGTTGGGGAGATGAAAGTTATTCCAGAAGCGCAGGTTATTGGATGGGGATTAGATATAGACCAATTGACGCATTGCAACTAGCTCTAGAACCAAACATTAACATTAGAAGAAATAATTTGCAATATGTTGACACTTATAATTCTGGAGGTAATGATCGTTATTTATTAGCCCAAATAGATCAAAAAACTTACAATATATCTTTAAGGCTCACTTATAATTTAAATCCAAATTTATCAATTCAATATTGGGGGCAACCATTTTTAGCTCGGGGAGAGTATTCTAATTTTAAACGAGTAAATGATGCTAATTCTAGTGAGTTAAATAATAGGTATTACATATTTAATGAAGATCAAATGAATTATGACACCAATAATGAAAGGTATTTTTTAGATGAAAACATGGATGGGATAAATGATTACGAATTTGGTAATCCCAATTTTGATTTTGTGCAATTTCGCTCTAACATGGTCATGCGTTGGGAGTATAAGCCAGGTTCTACGTTATTTGTGGTTTGGGCTCAAAGTAGAACAGAAGGCTTTGGGGTGGAAGAAGGAAAAAACATGTGGAAGCTTTACGATGACATGTTTGACATTAACCCACAAAACACATTCTTATTGAAATTTACTTATCGTTTCATTAAATAATTAGGTTAAATGCCAACTATTAATTGGAGTGTCGGAAGGAGGGGGTGAAAAAGATCAGTGAAATATAATGCCTTGTAATAGAAAGCTAATGACAATTCTGGTTTTATTCAACATAGTGCTTATAACGGTATTTTGGATCCATAATACCCCTCCCAACTATACCTATAGAAAATTTAACATTGTTAATTGTTGGTGTAAATGATCCACCATATACAGCACCAATCCCAGATTCGGCAATTACACCCATAGTTTTGGTAAAGTAATATTGAAAATTGGCATTTACATAACTGCCAAATGCAACAGAAAATTTCACATCTTCGGGAAGGAGTTCGTCATACATACAAAAATAGGGACCTGCATTAAATGCTCCTTGTATTATTATTGAATTAGTTGGTTCAAATTGGAAGCCAATATTTGGAATAATACCTAAGGCAATATAAGCATACTCTAAAGATGGCTGTGTTTGATAATACACTGAATGTAATGACATCGTATATCCAGTGAATAAACCAAAGTCCGTTAATAAATACGTATTTGTTCCCTCAAAATGTAATGCCCACCCCCAGTCTCTACTAACAGGAAGAGGTGATGATAAATAATAACCAAAGTCAGTCTTAAACGAAGTTGTATTATATAATGCAGCCATTTTAGGTTCAATAAAATCTCGATTATTATAATCAGTAGTTAAATATACATTATCTGCTTTTTCTTTACTTATTTCAGAAATATTGAATAATTCATTACCCAAAATATTTTTAGCTTTTTTGGATTCTTTATTTAAGATAATATATCTTGAATATTCATTTTTATAATCAACACTAATTATTTTAGTGCTATTAATATCTATAGTTTCATTGAAGGAAAAATTATCTTTATTAGGAAAAGCCATAGGATAAAAATTGATTTTGTGTTCTCCTAAGCTTATATTTTCCACCAATAAATTTTTTCCTCTTCTGTAACTACCGACATATTCTCCATCAATCAAAACATCAAAATTTTCAGCTTTATTATCTGATGTAAAAAATAATGAAGCAGTTTGCTGATTGCTTTGAGTTGGTTGTTGTACTTCAGCTGTTGTTTGATTAAGGCTTAATAACAATGCATTTTTTTGTTCTTTTAATTCACTTGCCTTTTTAAAATCTTCACTATTAACCGCTTTGTCTATCTCTTTTTTAATTATTGCAATATTTTCAATAATTTTTAACTTTTCCTTTAATATAGTTGTCTGTTTATAATCCTCGTTTTTAATAGCCTTATCTAGCTGGTTTTGAGTATCTTCTTTTATTTCCTCTAATGATTTTCTACTCTCTATTTCTTGTTTAATTAACTGAGCTGTTTCGAAATCTTCATTTTTAATAGCCTGAGTTTGTTTTTGCCTTAATTCATCTAATGTGTATTCATTATAATTTTGTCCAAATAATGCGGTATTTATCCAAATAAACATCGATAATATTAAAATATGTTTCATATAAATTATTTTATAATATTTTGCTTTACTTTTTTGGAGTTGTCAGGTCAATTTCTTCTTCTAACTATAGTAAAAAATTTTTAATCTTTGGTTTTCTAAAACTAAATGGAGATGTTACACTCCCTAATAACGATAATCAATTGTAAATATATGGTCTCCCTATTTTTGAATCAATACCTAAAATATGGTATTTTTATTGTAAAAAAAAATGAGTATATATTTTTACAAAAATTAGATTATCAAAAGATAAGCTATATAATAAAGGAAAATAAATGATGTCTTCATATTCCAGTTATATAGTATTTAAGCAACTAAAATATTCGCTGTAATTACAACTGATTCCAGTAGGAAACTAATCCATTATTGTTTCATTTATTCAATAATTTTAGCATACTAATTGAAGTAGACGAGAATAAGTAATTATTTATAGCCTTTGTGTCTGTTGCACAACTTTGTAGTAAATCAATAAACTAGTAAAAATGTTTGACATTTAGACTCTCCTGTAACATCTCAATTAGATAGTCTATTGTATATTTTGATTCTGAAACATGATTTTTTCATCTCAAATTATATGGAGCGTTAATACTTATTATATTTTTTTTATCTTAGTGAAAAGAAGGTAGTCTTCACGCTTTAATCGAATACATGAAGAAACTCAATTACACTAAGTTAATAATTGTTGGTATACTTGGTATAGGGCTTTATTTTGTAATGGTTTTTTTATTACTTCATTATGAAAGTGGTCATCCAACTTCAACTATACAACAACTTAACGATGCATTTTGGTATTCAATTGTAACACTTACAACAGTAGGGTATGGAGATTTTGTACCTGTAACAAGCCACGGTAGAATTATTGGCTCAGTATTTCTATTATTTAGTTTTGGAATTTATGCAGTTTTAATAGGTCAGATCAGTAGTATTATGAACACATATAGAGAAAGTAAAAAAATGGGACTAGATGGCACCCGTTTCAGCGGTCACGTGGTAATGATTGGTTGGACTGATTTTGGTAAAGCAGTTGTAGATCAATTAGTTGCTGCAGATCGTAAGTTGACTGTGGTCACAAAAGTGCGCGATCATATTGATTTAATTAGAGAAGCTTATAGCCAAAAAGAGGTGTTTGTGCTTTATGCTGATTACAACAACATGGACATGCTTGATAAGCTAAATATCAAGAACTCATCTATTGTTTTTGTGAATTTGTTAGACGATACCGAAAAACTGGTATATATTCTTAATTTAAAAAAGAAATACGAGGGGCTACAGTATATTGTAACACTCGAGAATGCTGATTTAAAATCAACATTTAAAACTGCGGGAGTAACATATGCAGTTTCAAAACATGAAATGGCTTCTAAAATGTTGGCAAGCTATATTTTCGAACCTGATGTGGCGATGTATAGTGAGGAAATTATTGCTTATGCTCGTACTGACGATGATTACGACATAAAACAGTTTGTGGTATTGAAGAATAATCCATACTGTGAGCAAGATTATGGAAAGGTCTTTTATGATCTTAAGAAGGAGTGCAATTGTATATTAATTGGGATAGTTAAAATCAATGAACACGGAAAGCATAAATTATTAAAAAACCCTGAAGATAATGTTAAAATACAAACTGGTGATTATTTGATAATGATAATGAACCGCAAAGCTGTAAAAAAACTCACCAAGTTGTTCAATACAAAAGAGGGTTTTATTGATATGTGAGATACCATAAATATTTCAAAAAAATAAGGCTTCGTGATTCACGAAGCCTTATTTTTTACAAAGTAAGAGTTTTAGTCTTTATGATAAAGCTTCTACCATTTTAGATCCAATATCAGCAGGAGATTCCACAACGTGGATTCCACACTCACCCATAATTTTCATCTTAGCTGCAGCAGTATCATCAGCTCCACCTATTATAGCACCTGCATGTCCCATTCGTTTTCCTTTAGGGGCAGTTTGACCAGCAATAAAACCAACAACAGGTTTCGGGTTGCCTTGTGCCATAACCCATTTGGCAGCCTCTGCCTCATAATTACCTCCAATTTCTCCGATCATTACAATAGCATCTGTTTCAGGATCGTCCATTAATAACTCAACAGCCTGCTTTGTTGAAGTACCAATAATTGGATCACCACCAATACCTATGGCGGTTGAAATTCCCAATCCAGCTTTCACAATTTGGTCTGCAGCTTCATATGTTAATGTTCCTGATTTAGAAACAATTCCAATGCGCCCTTTCTTGAAAACAAACCCAGGCATGATACCTACTTTGGCTTCATCAGGAGTGATTACACCAGGGCAATTAGGCCCTACTAAAGTTACTTCCTTACCTTCCAAATAATTTTTAGCTGTAATCATATCCTTTACAGGAATTCCTTCCGTAATGGTAATAATAACTTTAATGCCAGCATCAGCTGCTTCCATTATGGCATCAGCTGCAAATGCAGGAGGTACAAATATGATAGACACATTAGCTCCAGCTTTATCCACAGCATCTTTTACTGTGTTGAATACAGGGCGTTCAAGGTGTGTTTGCCCTCCTTTACCAGGAGTAACACCACCTACTACATTGCTGCCGTATTCAATCATTTGGCTAGCATGGAATGTTCCTTCTGTACCAGTAAAACCCTGGACTATTATTTTTGAATCTTTATTAACGAGTACGCTCATTGTATTTATTAGATTTCGTTGTTTCGATGCACAAAAATAGCACAAATCACCGCTTTACAAAAGAGGAGAATGGAATAAACGCTCTTAAAATTTTACCTAAGAAAAAAATCGTTAAATTGAGCTAAAAATCAAGCTAGACATTAGATGTTCGTTCATAATATTTATGACTGGCGTTACTTTTTTTAATTATACAGTTACAGTTTAATCTTTAATTGAAGAATAAATATGAAAAAGAAAATAGTTATTGCACTTGGACTAGTATTAGTTATTATCCAATTTTTCAGAATTGATAAAGAAAATCCATCATACGAGATGGAGAATGATTTTATTATGATAACCAATCCTCCAGAATTGGTGAAAGGCATTTTAAAAAATTCATGTTATGACTGTCATTCGTTTGAAACTAAGTATCCATGGTACACCAATGTTGCCCCAGTATCGTGGTGGATAAAACATCATATCAATGAAGGCAGGGATGAACTGAATTTTTCTGAGTGGGCAACTTTTGAGTTAAAACGTAAAAACCACAAGTTAGATGAAATAGTTGAAATGGTGGAGGAGGGCGAAATGCCAATGAGCAGTTACACTTGGATGCACTCAGAAGCTCGTTTAACCGATGAGCAAAAAACTGCTTTGATAAATTGGACTAAGTCTCTTCAATAAATGTTTCCATCACTAATTTGGTGGTAGTATAAATACTTCCTTAAATCAGCTCTTTTGTGAGATGCAAACGATGTCGTTTTATGTTTTATATATATCTAAAGCCTTTTTTTGTGCCTTGGAAACAAACCAAATAGAAAAAAACAGGAACTGAAACAAAAATTTTAATTACAAGTAGCTCCTATTTTAAATAGTAAATTCTATCTTGCAGCGATGGATAATTTTGTGGTATCGGCACGTAAGTATAGACCGCTAGGTTTTGATGAGGTAGTAGGACAGGCACACATAACTACTACACTCAAAAATGCAATTGACAACAATCATTTAGCGCAAGCTTTACTTTTTTGTGGGCCAAGAGGAGTTGGAAAAACTACCTGCGCGCGTATTTTGGCACGTATGGTAAATGGCTTTGAAGAAAGTTCGGAAAATAATAGTTTGAATATTTACGAACTCGATGCTGCTTCCAATAATTCAGTAGATGACATTCGTAATTTGATTGATCAGGTTCGATATCCACCTCAAGAGGGAAAATACAAAGTATATATTATTGATGAGGTACACATGCTTTCTAATGCAGCTTTCAACGCATTTCTAAAAACATTAGAAGAACCTCCAGAATATGCCATTTTTATTTTGGCTACTACTGAAAAACATAAAGTAATACCCACTATACTTTCTCGATGTCAGATTTTTGATTTTAATCGAATTCAGGTAACTGATATTTCGGATCACCTAAAAGGAATAGCTGAAAAGGAAAATATAAAGGCAGAAGGACAAGCATTGCATTTAATTGCTCAAAAAGCAGATGGTGCTTTGCGTGATGCACTTTCCATTTTTGATTTAATAGTAACTTTTTCTTCTGGAGGAGAAGTCACTTATAAAAACACAATCGATAATCTTCACATTCTTGATTATGATTATTACTTTAAAGTAGCAGATCAGCTTAATAACGAAGACCTGTCGGGGGCATTATTATCCTTTGATGAAATTTTAAAAAATGGGTTTGATGGACATCATTTTATTACTGGGCTAAGTGCTCATTTTCGTGATCTTTTGGTGTGTAAGGATAATGCAACAGTACAATTGTTAGAAGTAGCTGATGATATCAAAAATAGATATTTGGAGCAATCAAATTCCATTTCTACCTCTTTTTTACTCACTGCGCTTAATATTGCTAATGGGTTTGATGTAAGTTATAAAGGAAGTAAGAATCAACGCTTACACGTTGAGCTGGCGCTAATGAAAATGGCACATGTAAAATCTGCTATAACGCTTTCTTCTCATTCTCCATCATCATCCAACGATGAGGTAAAAAAAAAAGTGAATTAAGTAAGAAGTCAGAGAAAGTAGTTGATACACCAAAGATAGTCTCTCAACCTGTTGTTCAGTCAAATACTACTGTTCGTCCTAAAAAACCTTCCTCTCTACCAAAACTAAATGATTTACTTAGCGGTAATAAAAAAGAAGAAAAAGTAGATGAGACCCCTACTTCTCAAATAGTTGCAGAAAAAAAGAATTACCCTTTTACACAAGAAGAGCTGCAAAAGTCTTGGAATATTTTTACAGAACAAGAAAAGGGTAAAGGGAATGATTTATTACTAGTTACACTCAAAAAACAAATAAGTTTAGTAAACACTACAGAGGTTCATATTGCTTTGGCTAGCCATATCGAAATGGATGCAATAAAAGACATTAAACTAGAATTGGTGAATTTTTTACGAAAACAACTAGGGAATGATTTTATTGATGTGGTTGCTCATGTAAACGAAGAAAAAACTGTTAAAAAGGCATATACTAATTCCGATAAGTTTCAGGTAATGCTTGATAAACAACCTATTTTAAAAGAATTGAAAGACAGACTAGGGCTTGATCCAGATCATTAGTGTGAATCTTAACTACATAGTCTTGTTATGCCACATGGCTAAGATTTCTTCTCCTATGATTTGAATATTTCAAATCATAGTTTACGAAATGACTACTTTAATCCAACACTTGCACTTAGTAGTTGAATATATTTTCTAAAAAAATGCAATTATTATGTGTTTTATTGTGTGTACATATTGCTATATTGGTTGTGTAATGCGTACGGAGTGTGCTTTACACCTAAGTAATGAGTAATCGAAAATGGATTATTGACGATGAATTATGATGAATTAATTAAGCTTCTTGAACATCATCGCAATGAGCGAGGTATTGACCATTGGAATCGGTTGAACCCTAAACCTAATAGTTTAAAGAGTTTTGGTATTGGATTAACTTTCCTACGAAAGATAGCTAAGAAAATGGGGAGAGATCATTCCTTTGCAAAGGAATTATGGGAAAGTGACATCTATGATGTGAAGATAATATCACTACTAATTGATGATCCCAAGTTAATGACAAAAGAACAAGCAGAATTACAAGTAGATCAATTATATCAAGGGCATTTTGCCCATGTGTTTTCATCTTGCAATGCCGCCTTAGCTAAAACATCTTTCGTGATACCTCTTTTAATGGATTGGATAAATAGTGATAACACTATCCGCAAACGATGTGGGTATAGCTTGCTCTATGAAGTTTCTAAATTCACTAAAAAGAGTGCACCCGATAATGCTTTTTTTCTTGATCGAATTGAGCAAATTCTAAAATCATTTAAAAACGAAAAAAATATTATCAAGTTAGCAATGGGCGAAGCACTCATGGGAATAGGTAAAAGAAATTTAGAATTGAACTCAGCAGCACTTAAAGTTGCTCAGAAAATGAGCCCAATTGCTGTTAATTCTGGTGTAACCAGTTGCGAGCCTTTTGATGTTGTCAAACATCTAACAAGCGACTATATCAAAAAAAAACTTAACATTTAACAAATACTATTTGATAAACATAATAAAGTGGTATTTAATAACCGCTTATACTAAACGTTAACACAAGCAAAAATAAAGACGCACGTGTAAAAATTTACATATTTACACGCCTTATTTAAAATCATTATCTTTGTGTATACAAGTTTTGAAAACAAAGAGATGAATACAAAACTAACATTGACAATTGAGCAAGCTTTGATTGAAAAGGCGAAAGAATACGCTAAAAGTAAAGGGCGTAGCTTGTCTGATATCGTTGAAAACTATTTTAAAGCTATAGTAAAGGGAATGATTTTATTGATGTGGTTGCTCATGTAAATGCTATTCTACTTTATAGAACGAGACAAACTACTTACGACAAAACCTAAATCGTATTAAAATGCAGATTAGCAAATACGTAGCGTTTATTTTGAAAAAAGTGTTTGATCAATTAAAAAAATAATTTTTATGAGAAAGTTAATCTTTTTAGCAATAGTATTTGCGACAGTAATAACGACATCTTGTAATAAAGATGAAATTGAAGATTTCACTATTCCAGTAAATCTTTCTGGTACAACTTGGAAATATACTGCAAATGATCAATGGCTTGAATATGCACTACTAATATTTACTTCAACAACAACTGTCGAAGGGTGGGATAAACGTAATGGAGAGGCAGAGGTAATAAACTGGACTGGTTCATTTACAATTTCTAATGATACAATTTCAGTTGAGGGCGGCATATTTTCTGGAATAATTGATGGAGAAACGATTGCATCAACTAATGATGATACAATTATTTTTTTCAAACAATGATATGGAATAAATAACGAAACGTCATAAGTAGGTATAGACCATTATATTCGCTCAATATCATTCGCAGAGATTCTACTGATTACTCTGGGATCTGGGAGAAGTGAGCTAGGAATTAATGAATGGTAAAGATATTACGAAGCCATTTCTTTTAATGCATTTACAAATACATCTAATTCCTCGGAAAGTGTAAATACATTTGGAGAAATCCTGCACCCTTGTACATTGGCAGAGTCAATGGCAACAGTAAATATTTTATAATCATCCATTAAGCGTTTTGCCATCTCAGCAGGCTTCATGTTTTTAATACCGACATTTGCTATACCACAAGATCTAAGTTTTTCTGCTGGGGTATTGACAATAATATTTGGATGGTCACGAACTTGAGATGACCAATATTCTTTCAAATATCGCAATCGAGCTTCTTTACGTTCACCACCTAATATATTATAATAATCAATAGCATTTTCGATACTTAAATCATGATACACAGGGTGAGTTCCAATATGGTTTAATCTTGAAATATCTCCAGGTTCACGTTTAAATTCTGCAAAAATTGGCCATAACGTATCTATATGCTTGTCATTTACATATAACAGCCCTGTGCCAAGAGGCACTGCTAACCATTTATGCAAGCTCGATCCATAATAATCACACTCTAAATCCTCAATATTAACTTCAAAGTGACCTATACAGTGTGCACCATCTACCATAACCTGAACACCTTTTTTGTGTGCCATCTGACAGATTTTTTTAATAGGAAGAATATGTCCAGTAATATTGATCATATGACAAACCATTAACAGCTTTGTGTTGGGTGTAATCGCATTGGCATAGAGCTCAACAATTTCTTCATCAGATTTTGGATGGTTTGGTACAGAAACAATTTTATTTACGACCCCATAGCGTTTTGATACTTGGTCGAACATGACTTTCATTGATCCGTAATCTTGCTCTGCAAAAATAGCTTCATCGCCTTCTTTCCAAGGAAATCCCTTTATAACTAAATCTAATGATTCTGTGGTGTTCCTGGTAATAATTACATTTTTAGACGTACACCCTACCAACTCTGCAAGTTTTTGTGCCATGCGCTTTTTGTTGTCCCATTGTACGGTTCGCATATAATGAGAGCCTTCATAATTTACCATTTTTGCATGCTCTATCATTCCATCAAGTGTTGGTGTTGGTATGATATTGTAATAACCACTTTCTAGATTAATATAGTCAGGCTTTAACTTATAATCTTGTCTTACTTTTAACCAGAAATCATCTTGTTGTGCCAATGTGGTTATTGGCACATGTTCAATTTCGGTTGCCCAACTATTAATAGCACTAAGATATAATGGGGACCCTAAAGCGGTTAAAGATATGTTTTTTATAAAGTCTCTTTTGTTCATAATGGTAGCGTTTACTTAAAGATACTAAATTTTGGTTTAGTGATTAATCAAATTGAACCACACTATTTTGATTTGCTGTATGACTAAAATTTCTTCTCCTATGATTTGAAGTATTGAGGAGAAATGGTGTATTTATATTTGGCAATAGCTTTCTTTTAAATATTAGGTCATTCCGCAACCTGCCTGACGGCTATGCTCAACGGGCAGGCGTATTGGAGGAATCTTAACCATAAAGAAAATTAAAATACTAATGATGAATATTTAAACGATTTTCAGTCTTAAAATTGGATACAGAAATCTTTAAATGGTAATTAGTTATTAAATACGTATGCTTTGAAAGAAAGAATTTTAACCGTAAAGTAATGACCATGTAATTGGTGAATCAATTATTAATAGCATAAATTTAAAATTATTTTGT
>JAOUKH010000026.1 GCA_029882685.1 Cyclobacteriaceae bacterium | reverse complement strand
GAATGTTAATTTTTGTGCCACTTAAATAACAGATCACCAGCTAATTTAGTAGCATTTTTAATTTTTCTATCTTTTCTTGATTTATTTTAGAATCTATATTTTCTAAAACACTATTTTTTTCTTTTTCGGTCAATCTCCAATTTAATGATGCTCTATCTGTAGTTTTTAAATTTAATGCTGGATCATATTCAATTATTATCTGTTCCAAATCTCCTTTAAACCAAGAGCGAGCATGCTGAACTTGAGCATCATTATTCAAATTTTGAATTTTTTCAAAATTGTTATAAATGTTACTTAATGGAGTGGAAAACTTTTCAATAATAGATTCCCCTTTTTTGTTGGTTATTTTTAGTTCTTTTTTGGAATCACGAATAGAAAGAATAAGTACTCCTGAAGTGTTTTCATAAATCCAATCTTTAAATACATGTAAAAACCGAACAGCATCACTAATTCCAAAATTATCAATAATACCAGCATCCATAATTTCTAATGGTGGGTTGCTAGGTAATGTAACATTTGGGGTAATATAGGGAAAAGCTGCATTCATTCTGAGTGCACTGTAAAAAGAAAGATTGTCACTCTTTTGATTTTCGAAAAGACGTAAAAAATCTACTCCATACCAATTTTCCATATTAGGATCAGCAGCCATATACGAAACATTTTGTGCGCCAATAAATAATTTCCGTCCATCATTAATAATAGTAGGTGCCATAATTAACATTGGGATAATTGCTTCATTTTCTGGCTCCCAATACTCTGAAATAGATTTATTTAAAATACCACCCGTATTGAGTTCCAATTGTTTTTCAAAAGCATAACCTCTGTCCTTTGAATACCTAAACCCTAAATAATCATACTTTAAACCTCCAATAAAAAAATCGTTAACTAGTAGACTAAAAATTATAGAATTAAGATTGTCCTTTGCTAAATTGTATTGATGATAGGAAGCATAAGGAGAATATTCAAGTTTATAAGACTTATTTCTTAACATCAATTCTCTAAAATAGGCTGCTCCTATCATTCCTCCAGAAGCTCCTGTTATTAATGTGGTATGCTTCATCAATTTTCCTTTCGTGAGGCTATCCGCATACTGTAAAGCAGTAAACGCCCACAATGCAGCACGCTGACCACCACCACTTACACAAGTAAACACTATTTTTGGTTTTTCTTCTTTAGGAAATTTTGCCCTCCATTTGTTTAGAATATTGATTGTGTTGGTAGTATCGGTTTTATATTGTTCAATGCTATTAGTTTGCTTGATAGTATTGAGATTGTACTCAACACGTTCACTTGTATAATCTAGTCCAAATGCCTGATACTCTCTTAAAAGAAACCCTTGTTTAGTGCTGTAATTGAGGAGTAAAAAGATAGCTAAAAATGCAGTGATTGACCATCGATTAAACCAGTAGGAGAATGCTCCCGCAAACATCACTAAAACAGTAACAAATAAAATGAAGCTTGCAGCTGCTGGAATTTGAAAATAAGGGTTGTATCTAAAAATGCCTAAAATGAGCATTATAATAAAAATGAGTAATTCAATAACAACAAGGTTAAAATGGTTTTGATCAAATACTTGTAAAATTGTACTTCGATCATAAAAACCTTTGTGATCAATTACCTTTGAGATTTTTAAATTTGGCTTTAAATAATGGGTTACTTTAATTTGCTCTTTACGAGCAATATTTAATTTTTTCATTGCTCCAGCTCGAGCTGCAGGCACTTTCTCTTTTAGTTTTTCATCTACCTTACATACTACATATTTAAAAATATCCTTATTTGTGAGCAAAAAGTAAATGTAAAAAATACCCGACATTATTAAATACCCTACTAACAGTCCAAGCAATAGAATAGTTAATTCACCAACAGTAGTACCTTTATTACTGAGCTGGTACTTGATGAGTAAAATAATATATGTAAATAAAAAGGCAAGAGGGAGGAAGTTGTTGTTCAGACTAAAGGTAGTGAATGGCTTAGAAATAGTGCCAATAAATGTAAATCTATGACCATCAATAATATAACAGGTAATATGGTAAGCTGTAGTAAGCCCTGCCAATGCGGCACCTACCCACATGAAGCTAATAAAGCTTACTTTATTAAGATATTCAGGATCTAAAAACAGGTAATTAATTCCTAGAAACCTACCAAAATTACCTGTGATTATCATAAATAAAATAATCCAACTCAGTAATAAAATTTGATTTTTCCGTAAATGACGTAAAAACAGCCTTACAGGAAGCCAGTAATAAAAATTTGATGTGAATTGTTTCAATTTATCCATTATCCACGCTTAGTGCCAGCGTATAATTCATATTCCAATAATCTAGCATCTATTTTACCATTAAAGAACTCTATTCTTCGTTTTGCTCTTAAACCTATTTTTTTTGCCAGATTAAGATTTCCAGTGAACACGTAGCCCATATATCCTGAACAACGTTTTTTAAAGAAGTCACCTATATAGTTATATATACTTTCTAACTCTTTTTCGTCTCCCAATCGTTCCCCATATTCTGGATTAAGAAAAACAACACCATTACCCTCTGGAACAATAGTTTCTCTAAAATCACCTTTTTTAAATGTTATCAAGTGTTCTACCCCTGCATTACGGGCATTGGTTCTAGCGGCACTTAATGCCTCAGGGCTTAAGTCGGAAGCAATGATTTTATATGGCAGTATATCCGTTTCTATAACCTTTTCTTTGGCTTCTTTTACAATTTTATCCCAATACATGTAGTTATATCCTATAATATGCATAAAGCCAAAGTTTTCACGCATCAATCCTGGTGGTTTTTCAATAGCCATTAAAGCAGCTTCAATAGCTAAAGTGCCACTGCCACACATAGGGTTTATGAAATTTGATTTCTTATCCCATTCCGAAGCCAATATAGTGGCAGCTGCTAGAGCTTCTAGCATGGGAGCTTTGAAAGGTATTTTTCGATAGCCATGTTTTGCTATAGTTTCGCCAGAAGTATCAATATATATATTACAATTATCTAACTGCCAGTGTAAAAATATAACAGTTTGTGAAGTGTCTGATCCTGAGTTTGGTCGTTTATCAAATTTAGCCATGTACCTATCAGCTATTCCATCTTTAAACCTTAAATTGGCAAACTTTGTGTCACGTATGAAATCGTTTTTCACATAAGATTGGATGCTTACATAGCCATCGGGTTTTATGTATTCTTCCCAAGGAAATTTCTTAACAGCTTTATAAAGATCGTCAGGATGTACAGCTTTAAAGGAGTGAATTTGATAGAGTACACGATACCCAGTTCTCAAGTGTAAATTGAGCTTCATTGTATCATTGAAACTGCCAATAATTTGCACTCCCATTCTATCCACTTTATGAATTTTAAAACCAAGTTGTTCAACCTCTTTTGCTAGATGGACGTTGATTTTAGGAGGGCAAGTGATGACTATTTTAGATGTTGATCTCATTCAAAAAATTTTGTTGAATGAAATTAATACAAATTTATCTGTAAAAGGCGTAGACGTAGTAAATAAATAAGTAGAAAGAAGATTAATCTACTTTTTCATTTATCTTTTTTTCGATGTAATTAATTGCCTGACTAATAGTTTGCATGTGTTCTGCATCTTCATCGGGAATTTTAATCTTAAAATTTTGTTCAAACTCCATCACTAGTTCTGCATAATCAAGTGAATCTATGCCTAAGTCTTTAACAAAATTAGCATCAGTAGTAACTTCTGTATCAGCTATGCCTAGCTTGTCAACAAGTATTTGGGTAATGGTCTGTTGGATGTCTGCCATGGAGCGTTTTTTATTTATACTGTAAATCTAAAAAATAAAGCTTAAAATCTAAGGGAAAACTCTGTACCTTCATCTATTTTTGTTTTTACACCTAAAATTCCTTGATGTTGACGCATGATTTGTCTCGACAAACTAAGTCCAATGCCTGATCCTTCCTTTTTTGTGGTGAAGAATGGAATAAAAATTTTTTCAAGTGCTTCTTCGTCTATGCCATTCCCATTGTCTTTCACTATAATTATAGGTCGGCTTTTTTCGTTATAAAACGCTTTTATCTCAACTTTACGATCTTCTTGCTCATCAAATGCCTGAATTGCATTTTTTATCAAATTAATTACTACTTGTTCAATTTGAGATTTATCTACATGAATAAACATGTTTTCTGAATCAACATCAAGAGAAAGTGTTACACCTGCTTCTTTTGCTTCTTTCTTATGTAGCACTATCAGTGCTTTAAGCAACTCTTCCACATTTACTTTTGTAAATACAGGTTTAGGGATATGGGTAAGATTTCTAAAATCTTGCACAAAACGGATAAGTCCAGCACTTCGTCTTTGAATAGTTATAATAGCTAAATGTAATTCTTTAATTTCTTCATTCGATATCTGTTTTATATCAAGGTCATTATTCAATTGTGTTCTGAGTTCTTCTTCTACAGTACCTGCTAAAGATGAAATAGGAGTTACTGAATTCATAATTTCGTGTGTTAGTACCCGCACTAAATTTTGCCAAGCTTCCATTTCTTTCTCTTCAAGCTCGTTATGAATATT
The DNA here is from genome assembly GCA_029882685.1 of Cyclobacteriaceae bacterium. Classification (GTDB taxonomy): domain Bacteria; phylum Bacteroidota; class Bacteroidia; order Cytophagales; family Cyclobacteriaceae; genus JAOUKH01. The sequence goes on along the minus strand of JAOUKH010000026.1, from coordinate 24,880 downwards.
TTGTAATGACACCAACTTATATTGTTCATCACGCAAGGTAAGTTCAATAGCATATACAGCAAGTTGTACAACATTATCATTAATATGAACCTTAATTAAATCATGGCCTCCAGTTTTAAGTCTTAAAAATGAGTTAACTAAATGATCACTAATGGTATTAAGGTCTTTAATGTTATTTACGTGTGCAGTTCTCAATAACTTTCGAGCTGCAGTGTTCATAATTTGAATTTTTCCTGAATTATCAAAAGTAACCAAGCCTATTCCTACATGTTGCACAATATTTTTTAAGTACTGAAAATCGGCTTCTTTTTCTTTTTTAACCTCTTTTAAACGTTTCAGCACTTTATTAAACTCATTGTACAATTGTTCTACATATGTATTTGGATTTTCAACTAAATGAGAGTAGGACAAATCATCGTATTGAATAGAGTTAAGAAACTGCATTACTTCTTTGTTGGTATTGTTCATGTACTTGATTAATGCCAATACTTGCATTACCAACAATGCGAAAACAATAATTTGAGTAACCACAAACTCATTGGAATAAAGTACATGCGCTAATAATAAACAGGTAATTGTTAATAAAACTACACGTGTAATAATGGTTTTATTGATATTTTTAAAGCCCATGCTTTTCCAACCTTCTATAAAGTGAAGCACGAGTAAGCCCAAGCTCTTTTGCTGCTTTAGAAATATTTCCTGCATGCATATTTATTGCACGTTGTATCACCCCTTTTTCCACTTCATCTAAATTGAAGCTGTTCGTTACAACATCTCCTGAATTTTCTTGTTTTTGAGTTAAAAAAAAGAAATCTTCAGGCTGTAAAATTTTAGAATCAGTCATGATAATAGCTCGTTCTAAAGCATGTTGTAGTTCTCTGACATTACCAGGCCAATGATATTTTTGTAACCTTAATATGGTATCCTGAGTAATATCCTGTATATCTTTTCGATATTTTTTAACATACAGGTTCAGGAAATGTTTAGCTAATAAAGGAATGTCTTCTAACCGTTCTCTCAAAGGAGGAAGGTGTATTTCAACAGTATTGATTCTGTATATCAAATCTTGACGAAACTTATTTTCTTTTACCATCTCTTCCAATGGCATATTTGTAGCACAAATTAACCTAATATCAACATTTTTTGCCGTATTATCACCTATACGAGTTACTTGCCTGTTTTGTAAAACAGAAAGTAATTTTGATTGCAAAGGGATATTCAAATTTCCTATTTCATCCAAAAACAAAGTTCCTTTATTGGCTATTTCAAATCTGCCAGCTCTATCTTCCTTGGCATCAGTAAAAGCTCCTTTCTTATGTCCAAAAAGTTCGCTTTCAAAAAGTGTTTCGGTAATTGCCCCCATATCCACACCAACAAAAACTTTATCCTTCCTCGAAGATCGCTTATGAAGAGCTCTGGCAACTAATTCTTTCCCTGTTCCATTTTCGCCAAGAATTAAAACATTAGCATCAGTTTTGGCTACTTTTTCAATAAGTTTAAAAACTTCGTTTATTTGATTACTTGTTCCAATGATGTTTTTAAAAGGTTGATTTATATCTTCTTCCAACTGTTTTTTTGCCTTCTTCAACTCATCTACTTCTTTGTAAGATTTTCTTAATTTCACTGCGGTAGATATTGTGGCAATTAACTTTTCATTTTGCCACGGTTTCAACACAAAATCAGTAGCTCCTTCTTTTAATGCCCTTACAGCCATTTCTACATCGCCAAAGGCGGTAATTAAAATCACTACAGCCTGAGGGTCTTTTTCAACAATTTGACTTAACCAATAATACCCTTCTTTACCACTAGTTATATCTTTACTAAAGTTCATATCTAGCAAAATCACATCGTAAGTGTCATTGTTGAGAAGAAAAGGAATTTTCTTCGGGTTTTTTTCAATAATCACCTGATGAGCATGTTTTTTAAGCAATAGTTTTGCCGCCAACAGCACATCTTCATCATCATCGATGATTAAAATTTTACCAAGGTTTTTTTCGTCTTCCATAAGTTAGATTAGTTAATACATTTAGTAACAGACAAAAGCGTGCCAAGTGTTCAAATATGCACATTTTGCTTTTACATCAACTATAACTGTTCTATAATGTACGTATCTGTAATGAAATCGGACATATTTATATGATATTTTTGAAATACTATTACCTGTATGAATTTGCAAGACTAATTACCCTGATTAGAGTTCATTTTGATAAATTTTCAATCAAAACACATCTTCATTCCTACATGTGAGGGTTTGAAGCCTAAATCTTCATAAAATTTAATCGCTTTTGGTCTTTTTTTATCAGTGGTTAGCTGTAATAAATGTGCTTTTCTTTCTTTAGCTCTATCAATAGCCCACTCAAATATTTTTTTTCCAAGCCCAATACCTCTTTGGTCTTTTCTAACACGCACGGCTTCTATTTGAGCTCTAATTCCACCTTGGTATGTTAGATATTGAATAAAAGTAAGCTGCAAAGTTCCAATTATTTCTAACTCATCATTTTCAATAACAATAAGTTCTTGATTTATATCCGTATTGATATTTTTAAAAGCTTCAACATATTCCTTAGGCAAAGGAGTTTGAAAATTTTCTCGTTGTTTACCTAATTCATCATCAGCAATCATTGCTACTATTGATGATATATCCTTTTCTGTTGCTTTTCTAAATATCATTAGTTAGCTATATTCATTAAATAAAAGCCCTTAATAGTAAATATAGATTAAGAGGAAGAATGTTCCAAAGGGTGTGATCCCTGAATATACTATCAATCAAAAGCACCATTTTAAAATTTTAACATTTGCCTTAATGAGTATGGCTTATTTTTTCAACCATGCTAACCCTTGTTCTTCATTTGTAAATAAACGAGTAGGCTTTAGTGGTTTATTTAAACCAAGAAAAAAATTACCAATTATCTTACTTATTGGGTTGGTAACAATAAGAGCACATTTAGTAAATGTTTTTGCATGTTCTGGTCCTGCAAAATGTTTTCTGCAATCTTGCGTCATTTTAACCACATTGGTTAAATGACATAACAAGGGTTTTGGTTCATGATTAATCATTTCAGCAGATAGACGAGTGCTTTCCTGCCCATCTTCTAGAGTCATAATAGTGTTAGGGAAACAATCTGTTTGCAAAATATTATCATCTCTTAATGTAAACCTAATTTTTTCAGTTTCTCTAATCATGTTATTTTTTTAGTGTAAAAATAAAAGTTGTTCCTTTTCCCATTTTCGATTCAACCCATATCCTACCTCCATAAGATTCTATAATACCTTTTACTGTAGCCAATCCTATGCCAACACTATTTTGATTTTCTTTAGGATTAACCTGATTAAATTCTTCAAATATCTGATTATGATATTCTGTAGAAATTCCTGGCCCATTATCTTCAATTTGAATTTGAAAGGCTTCTTCTAATTCAGAACAGTGTACAATTATTTTACAAAGTTGTTTGTCACAATATTTAATAGCATTGTCAATCAAATTTATGAATAGTTGATAAGCAGCTACCTTATTAAATGGTATAGTGGGTAGGGTTCCTTTAACTAAAATATTAATATTGTTTGTGGTAATACGTTTTTGTTCAATAATCTGCTGGATAACTTCATTTAAATCCACATCCTCACTATCTAGATACCACTTGTCATTCTTAGAGTTTTTTAATATTCCAGAAATCATACTTTTTAAATTTTCATTAACCATCCTCAGTTTAGAAGTATATATTCGAATATCATCGATTTGTCCTGAATCAACACACATTTCAATAAGTTGGATGAGTCCAATGCTAGTATTTATAGGAGATTTTAAATCATGGGCAGTGATATGAGCAAACCTGATCAGTTTTTGATTGACCTTATTTAGTTCTTCTTTATGTACTACTTGAGTATTTAACTCTTCGCTTAGCATATTAAGACCTAAGGAAATAGCTGACATTTCTTCGTTTTTACTATTGAACGAAATATTTTTAGTGAAATCAAGCGAGGCCATGCTAATGATCATATTAATAATATCATTTAAATTTTCTTCCTTTATTTCCATTAACTCATTTCTATTTTAGCCAACTCATAATTCTTTTTTATTAATATATAAAAATAGTTGGGAAGTTCCGATCAAAGGAAAAAATAAAGAGAGATATCACCAGCGGTCATAAATCTGTATAATGCATTAGGGTTTAACTGATATTTTATTTCCCTACCCTAAATTATAGAGATAATAATATAAGAGTTATCCTGAATAGTAAATATAGATTTTGGATCAGGATGTTTCAAAAAGTATCATCCTGTAAGGGTTGATCTTATTTTGGGAGCAAAAAAATGAATTCATTAAATCGAAACTATTGGTATCACATCTGGATCAACCCATTTTTTACGCGCTTCCACACTCATTAACCTGTCCTTTGTATAAAACTGAAACAGAAATGTTTTTTCAATAAAAGGTTGGTTATATAATTCTTTTATTAGAATCTCAAAATCATATTCGTTTTTGAAACTAAGTTGGTAATTAATAATTATCAAAATGTATAGCTCAGTAATGGTTTCATGATAGCCAGAAGAATCGGTGTTTTCGCCTCCTACACTTAAGTTATAATTCTTAATACCCTCTTTTATTAATTTTCTTGCTTTATGAATGGGTTCATGGTAGGTGTACCAAAGAGCCATTTCAAAATGGGCTATGTGTGTCCACTTTTCTTTAGCTAAAGAACCATTTTCAAAACCTAAAATCATTTTTTTAACCCTCCCGTATATCATTCTATTCTTACATTTAGTTCTTCTTTGTAGGTATTCATTATTATGGTCGTGCTAGACCTTATTACTGCTTTATTGCTTTTAATTTTTTTAACTAAAAATCGTTCTAAATCGGATGTGTCTTTGACGATTACCTTTAGTAATAGATCAAAATCTCCCGCTACATGATGACATTCCAAAACTTCTGGTAAGCCTACCACATAATTTTTAATTTCAGTAGCTTGAATATGATCTAACCAGAGGTGAATATAGGCCATAAGATTTTGATCAAGCATTGACCGATTAAAACGTACAGTATAGCGTTCAATTACTCCTGATTTATTTAGTTTACGCAACCGTTCCGTTACGGCTGGTACAGACAAATGCACTTTACGAGCTATTTCTGCACCAGAAATTCTAGAATTGTTATTAAGTGCCTTAAGAATTTGTATATCTATTTTATCCATGATTAATTTTTAACAATGTAAAATTAGTTTATAATTAATAATATTAATAGTATATATTTAATCTACATCATATATTAATTATAAATGTTATTTATATTAATTTTATTAATTTGTAATATACTTTTTTGACTTAATACTTAATATGATTAGTCTTTCATTTCAAGAATTTCATTGAGAACACTAGAAACGAGTAACATATATGAAAAAGGTCAAAGCGGAAATCTTAAAGTAACTATCACAAAGAATATTTTAGCATATTTCATTATACTCTGTTTATATTGCATACTAGAATTTATGCACCGTGACAACAGCCAGAAATTTTTCTTTGATCGGCTTTATTAAGCTTACACGAATTGGAAATTTGCTAATTATCGTGTTTGCTCAATATTTTGCATCTTTTTTTTTAGTGACCTCTGCTCAAAACTGGAAAACCTACCTGTTGGATATTGATCTTTTTTTTCTTTCATTATCTTCCGTGTTAATAGCTGCATCTGGTTATATTATTAACGATTACTATGATGTAAAAATCGATTATATTAATAAGCCCGATCGTGTAGTAGTTGGCAAAGTGATTAAACGAAGAGTGGTTATGGCCGCCCATACTATTATTAATTTCTGTGGAATAGGAATAGGTTATTTAGTCTCTCCTATATTTGCCTTCATTAATTTTGGAAGTGCTATGCTACTCTGGTTGTACTCTAACCAACTTAAACGGCTTGTTTTAGTAGGGAATCTGGCGGTTTCAGTACTTGCTGGTTTGTCCATATATGTTGTTGAACTTTTGTATCAATCTCATAACCCTTTACTATTTATTTATGCTTCTTTTGCTTTAGGATATACGGTAATTAGAGAAGTTGTAAAAGATGTTGAAGATGTACAGGGAGATGAAGCCTTTGGGTGTAAAACCTTGCCAATTGTTTATGGTGTTCGCAAAACAAAGGTATTTCTTTTCCTATTCATTATTTTGTTCGGGGCATCGCTTTCTTACTTATTGTTTAATATAGCCTCTCCTTTTGGTTTAATCCTGATGACAGGGAATATCGTCTTACTTACAACTTTGACAATCGTACTATATCAAGCTGACACTAAAAAGGAGTTTCACCGGTTAAGTACTGTCACTAAAATAATGATGATGTTGGGAATATTAAGCATGATTTTTATATAAGAAACAAAGTGTATCAATGAAAAAAAGAATAGCCATATTCGCTTCAGGAAGTGGAACTAATGCTGAAGAAATATTCAAAAAATTTCATCATCATTCTACAATAGAGGTTGCTTTACTTTTAAGTAATAACCCCACAGCTTATGCCATAAAAAGAGCTGATAATTTTGGTATTCCCTCAAAAGTATTCGACAGAAAAACATTCTATGAAACAGATGAAATTGTAGAATTCTTAAAAACCCAAGAAGTTGACTTGATTGTGCTAGCTGGGTTTATGTGGTTAGTTCCTCAAAATATGGTAAAAGCTTTTCCAAATAAAATCATCAACATTCATCCCGCTTTATTGCCTAAATATGGAGGAAAAGGAATGTATGGTATGCATGTGCATGAGGCGGTGAAAGAGAACAACGAAACAGAAACGGGAATTACAATTCATTACGTGAATGAACACTACGATGAAGGGCAAATTATTTTTCAGGCTAAATGCGAGCTTTCTGCTAATGATTCTCCAAAAGACATCGCTAATAAAATTCATAAACTGGAGCACAATCATTACCCTAGGATTATTGAAGAATTAATAAATATCTAATAATTCTAAGATGGAAAAGACATGTAATGTAGTTACTAACTCCCATTCCTTCAAGCTGTAACTTGGAGGAGATAATAGCGAAAATTTGATTCCGAAGATTCTGATCAAATAGGAAGAAATATTTGCCAAGAAGATGATTCCCGTTTATAAAAACATTTATCACTTCTTGTGTTTAAGCCTAATCACTTCTTTTTCAGTTAAATGTCGCCACTTTCCACGACCTAAATCCTTTTTGGTGAGGCCTGCATACATTACACGATCAAGTTTTGTGACCTCATAGCCTAGATGCTCAAAAATTCTACGGACAATACGGTTTCTGCCTACATGTATGTCTATTCCCAATACGCTTTTATTACCTCCTACAATTGCTAAATCATCTACATGAATTACACCATCTTCTAGCTCCAGTCCCTCCATTATATCATGAAAGTGATTTTCTGTTATAGGCTTATCGATCTCTACCTGATATAATTTTTTAATATTGCTAGATGGATGAGATAGTTTTTTAGCTAACTCTCCATCATTAGTAAGTAGTAAAAGTCCTGTTGTGTTTCTATCCAGTCTTCCAACAGGATATATTCTTTCATCCCCAGCTTTCTTAACCAATTCCATTACTGTTCTTCTTCCCTGTGGATCATCCATGGTGGTAATGAAATCTTTAGGTTTGTTTAAAAGTACATAAGTAGTCTTTTCTCTATTAAGAATTTTCCTGCCATGCTTTACTGTATCCGAAGAAGACACTTTGTGTCCCATTTCAGTAACCACTTTATCATTAACGGTAATCTCTCCAGCTTCAATTAACTTATCAGCATCTCTTCGAGAACATACGCCAGCATTGGCAATGTACCTATTGAGACGAATGAGTTCATTATTTGGTTTAGAGTCGTCTTCTAGTTTGGAGGAATCTTCTTTTTTTCGAGAGGAGGCTTTTTTACTTAGTGAGACTTCTTTTTTTTGAGAGGTCGACTCTTTCTTTCGAGGAGCGAACTTTGAGGGTTTCTTTCTTCTTTCCATGGATGTGCCGTATCGCTACGGGGTTAGATTATTATGCAAAGATAGGTATTCCAAAACCACTAAAGTAAAAAACTGGTATTTTGTAGGGTTTAATTTATGGTTCAGCTACTAAATAAATCTCGGATCGGTTTCCATTACATGTCCGCAGTTGGAGCAAGTTCGTAATTCTTCTGATGCATAAAATTCCTTGAACTTGGGTAAAAAATCCTTCTCAATATTGGTGAGAGGAAAATAAGTGTCGTGTAATTTGTAATTACATTCATCACAGAACCATATCAAACCATCGGTATGCTGAGATTCTCTCTTTCTCTCAATAACCAAACCGACAGTATTCTCACCTCGCATAGGAGAATGAGGTACATTGGCAGGAAGTAAAAACATCTCTCCTTCCTTAATTGGAATATCTATAGCATTACCGTCTTCTTGAATTCTTACATTAATGTCACCTTCTAATTGAAAAAATAATTCTTCGGTGTTGTTAAAGTGATAATCTTTTCGAGCATTTGGCCCTCCAACTATCATTACAATATAATCACCTGCATCTACATACAAATTTTTGTTGCCTACAGGTGGCTTTAATAGGTTTCTATTTTCATCAATCCATTTTTGTAAGTTAAAAGGTCGTTGAATAGCCATTTTTTAAGTGTTATATTATTGCCTGATAATTTCTCACTAAATTTAGTAAAAATTTAATTTCAAAAACATGAATATTGACCTAACTGGAAAAACAGCTTTAGTATGTGGCAGTACACAAGGTATTGGGAAAGCCATTGCTATGGCATTAGCAAATATGGGTGCGAACATAGTATTGATGGCACGAAATGAAGGAAAATTGCAGCAAGTGACAACAGAGTTGTCTAATAATAATCAGACACACACACATCTTACTGCTGACTTTTCAGATCCATCTCAGGTTAAGGAGGTGATTGACAAATTTGTAAAACATCACGACATACATATTTTAATCAATAATACAGGAGGTCCTACAGGCGGACAGGCTATAGATGCCAATATTGATGAATTTAGACAAGCATTCAATGCACATTTAGTTTGCAATCAAATATTGGCACAGGCAGTTTTACCAAGTATGAAAAAAGCAGGTTTTGGAAGGATTGTAAATGTTATTTCTACATCAGTGAAAATGCCTTTAAATGGTTTGGGTGTTTCTAATACTATACGTGGAGCAGTGGCGAGTTGGTCAAAAACGTTGGCAAATGAGCTGGGAGCTTTTGGTATTACTGTTAATAATGTATTGCCAGGAGCTACAATGACAGTACGATTAGAATCAATTATTGAGAACAAAGCAAAAAAGTTAGGTAAATCAGAAGAAGAAGTGCAAAATGATATGCTAGCAGAAATTCCAGCAAAACGTTTTGCCGAAGCAGGAGAAGTGGCAAGTGCAGCTGCATTTTTATGTAGTCCAGCCGCTAGTTACATTAACGGAATTAATATTCCTGTTGATGGAGGTAGAACGGGATGTCTTTGAGTTAATTTGAAAATGTGCTAAATTGAGAGTTAGACATTTGACAAATTGTAATAAACCAACTAAACCTAAGTACTATGTCTGAGATAAGTAGAAGAAAATGGTTACAGTCGAGCTTGCTGGCATCATCAGCATTATTAATGTCTGGACCAGCATCTGCAGCAATTGAGCTATCCAAAAAGAATGTTGCAAGATTTAACGATGAATTAATAAAGCTTCATTATAACGAAAACCCTTGGGGGCCATCAGCAAAAGCAAGAGAAGCAGTAATAAAAGCCCTTGATATTTCAAATCGTTATCCAGATGACCTAGTTGAAAGCCTTAAGAAAGAAATCGCACAGACTAATCAAATTGATCCAAGGCAAATATTTGTGTCTGCGGGATCCATGGAGATACTTAGCTTACTTGGTCAGCATGTAGGTTTAATGAAAGGAGAAATTTTAACTGCTTGGCCAACATTTCCAACCATAGTTCAGGCGGGAGAAATTGCTGGAGCTACAACCAAAAAAGTATGGGTTGATTCAAATGAAAGAATTGACCTTAATAAGTTGAAAGCTGGAATTACTGATAAAACATCTCTCATTTTTCTCTGTAACCCCAATAACCCTACCTCCACAGAGGTAGATACAAAAGATCTTCGGGCATTTTGCAGAGCTGTACCTTCTAATGTTCTTATCTGTGTTGATGAGGCATACATTGAATTTTCTAATAATGGGCTTGAAGGAAGTATGATGTCCCTTGTGAATGAATTGCCAAATCTTATTATTGTAAGAACTTTCTCTAAAACTTACGGATTAGCAGGGCTAAGAATCGGTTATGCTATTTCTAGTCAGGGGAATATAGAGCAATTACAGATGCGACATCCAGGTAGGGAAATTGCAGCAGGGGTAGCTCCCTTAGCAGCAGCACTTGCTACTATGAAAGACCCTGCATTTATTAAGCACTGTGTCTCAAAAAATAATGAGGGGAAAGAAATTGTTTACAATGCCTACAAAAAGTGGGGCGTATCTCATGCTAAGTCATCAACTAGTTTTATTTATACAAGACATGAGCATTTTGACAAGGATGTAGTTCCGAAAATGAAAAAAGACGGAATTTTGATTACAAAGTGGCCAGATATGAAAGACCATATTCGCATTAGCATTGGTAAACCCAGTGAAATGGAAGCTTTTGTGAAAACTATAGAAAAGTATTTGGTTTAAGAATATAGGAATACCGTTATTAATATTCAACTAATCAAGCTGATTGACAATGCTTTCTAGATTGACAGACTTCCAATTTTCAAGTATTCCTTCTTGTCTCATTACTTTATCCATAATATCTTTTTGCTTTTCTCCTTTTTGAATGGCTTCAGAATAGCGCATTTCCTCATGAAAAGTAACCATAGAGTATAGAGGAATCCATTTATTGGGATACTGCTCATGTAGTTTGGCTTCTATTTTTTTACGTACTAAAAAGTTTTCATCGCCTACGGAATCACGCATTTCGATAAAATTTCGTAGTGCTAATTCCAAAATAGCATCTGCATCAGGTTTTCTTTCTTTTTGAAATAATGGTAGTACAATATCCCAATTATCTTTATGTTCATTGAGCATATCATTGAGTACTCTGCAATCTTCAAAACCAGAGTTCATTCCTTGTCCGTAAAATGGAACAATAGCATGTGATGCATCTCCAATAATTAGGGTTTTATTTCTTACCCAAGGAAAGCTTTTCACTGTCATTAAAGATGAAGCAGGATTGGTATTATAATCTTCTAGCAAGGTGGGCATAAGAGGAACTGCATCAGAAAATTGTTCATTAAAAAAAGCCATTATTTCCTCATTCGTTTTAAGTGTTTCAAATGATTTTTCACCCTCGAAAGGAAAGAATAATGTACAGGTAAAGCTACCATCTGTATTGGGCAAGGCTATGAGCATGTAATTGCCTCTTGGCCAGATGTGTAATGCGTTTTTTTCGATATGGAACGCTCCATTTTCAGAGGGAGGAATCCTCAACTCCTTATAACCATGATCGATGTAACGTTGATGATAATTAAAACGATCGGTTTTTTGCATAGCAGCACGAACGGCAGAATATGCACCATCTGTTCCTATTATTAAATCAGCTTCTATCTGTTTTTCGATATCATTATGTTCAAGTATAACTTCCGTGTTATCCAAATTGATATCGACACAGCGGTGATCAAAAATAATCTTCACTCCAAGTTCTTCTGCTTTATTCATCAATAGAGTATTAAGCCCACCTCTAGAAATAGAGTTTATAAACTGTCCTTCTTTTCCATATGGTTGAAAAGTAAGGTTTCCTTTTACATCATGCATCACACGCCTGTTCATAGGGATTACCATTTTTCCCACTTCTTTTGCCAAACCAACTTCTTGCAATGGCTTTAACCCTCTATTACTTAATGCCAAGTTTATTGATCGTCCTTCGGCTGCACCAGTATTGCGCATATCTGAACGTCTTTCATAAATGGTGACATTGAACCCTCGTTTTTTTAAATAGATTGCCATTAAAGAGCCAACCAATCCAGCACCAATTAGGGTTATGTTATTTATTTCTTTGTTCATTTTTTAATATAGGTAGAATAACATAAAAGGTCATTCAGTTTTGTTCCTTTAAAAAGACAACTAAAATAATGAGTATCAAAATATAAAAAAGAATTTTGAAGATTCCACATTTCAAACTAGAGTGTGGGGCAAACGCATTTAACTTTCTGGGGGGTCTTTCCGTATGTTTTGTTGGTTATAGCCGACAAAAACGAGTAGGAATCCTGACCAATATGACATGTATTTACAATATGGTTAAGATTTCTACAGCAATGAACCAATTATTTTTAAATGCGTTTGCCCTGACCAGAGCGAGCATATTTAACTTCTAGGTTGTCATTTTGCAAGCATGATTCCATTTTATTGGGATGGGGGCTGGAGAAATCTTTACTCTTCAACCAAAGTAACCTCTTCGGTAAGCTGCTTTTCGTAAAGAGCTTTATAAACTCCCGAATGAGCTAATAAAGATTTATTAGTACCTTTTTCAACAATTTTACCATCATCAAGCACTATAATTTTATCGGCAAGTTTAGCTGAAGACACTCGATGTGAAATAATGATTGTAGTTCGTCCATCCATAATTCTTTTGAGGCTGTTGAGAATGGCGTTCTCTGTTTTTGTGTCTACAGCAGAAAGGCTATCATCCAGCATCAATATTTTTGGATTACGGGCAATGGCACGAGCCATAGATACACGCTGTTTTTGTCCACCAGATAGCGTAATACCACGCTCACCCACCTTAGTGTTGAAACCTTCTGGAAAATCAATAACATTGTCATAAAGATCAGCATCTTTAGCAGCCTGAAAAACTTGTTCTTCTGTTAAATCATCAGAGCCAAAAGCGATATTGTTATATATGGTATCTGAAAAGAGAAATACATCCTGTGGTACATAGCCAATTTGACCTCTTAGATTTGATAAATTATAGTCTTTAATATTTCTACCATCAATCTGTATATCACCATTGGATGTATCATACATTCTAGAAATAAGATTGGCAATGGTGCTTTTACCCGATCCCGTAGTACCAATTATAGCCAACGATTCACCTTGTTTGATAGAAAAATTAACTTCTTTTAAAGCGATAATTCCTGAATCAGGATAGATAAAAGAAACACTATCGAATATTATTTCACCATTAAGTTCAGTTTTTATGTTCTCTTTAGTAATAATATCATTTTTTGTTTTTAAGAATTCATTTACTCTTTTTTGTGAAGCTGCAGCACGTTGAATGATACTACTAATCCACCCTAATGAGGTTACAGGCCAAGTAAGTAAATTAACGTATATAATAAATTCAGCAATGTTGCCAAACGATAATGCGCCATTAATTACTTCTTTACCGCCTACATATACTGTGAGAATGGTACTTAACCCTATTAACGACATAATAAGAGGAAAAAAGAGTGACTGTACTAGCGTTAAGCGAAGCGATCTTGTCTTGTATTCAATACTTTCTTTTTCGAATTCTCCAATGGATTGATCTTCCCTTACGTATGATTTTAAAACACGTATTCCTGAAAAAGCTTCTTGTACAAATGTTGATAAACCAGACTGACTGATTTGAATTTCTTCGGAGCGTTTATTAATAATATTATTTACATAATAAATACTGAATGAAAGAATTGGTAAAGGAATTAAGGCATAAATAGTAAGTTCAACATTTATTGAAAGCATGTAGGGAATTAAAATAATAAATAGAATAATCAAGTTCAATCCATACATGATGGAAGGGCCTAAATACATTCTTATTTTGCTGACATCCTCAGAAATGCGATTCATCATGTCACCAGTATTATTTTTTCGATAGAAACTTAATGGGAGAGACTGATAATGTGTATAAATTTCATTTTTCAGATCAAATTCTATCAGTCGCGACATGATAATAATAGTTTGTCGCACTAGGTATAAGAAAAAGCCCCTCAATAGTGACATTAGTAATATCAATCCAGCAAATATGAGTATGCTTATCACAATTTCATCGTAAAAAGCAGCTTGCTCTCCCATATCGTTGAAAGCACGATATAGTTTAGTGTTATCTACAATATAATCAATAGAATAACGTACAATTTGAGCAGGTATAATCTGAAAAACATTAGAGATAGCAACAAAAACAACACCTAAAGTTAGATGTATTTTGTATTTATATAAGTACTTATTGAGGTAGCTAAGTTCTTTCACTTTTGGTAGAAACGGTTTTTAGTTAGGTATGTTTTAACCATAATAAATAAATTGATAATGATTGGGAAAAACATTACTTTTGCGGACGTTTTTATCGGTTTATCCGGTGCTAAAATTACAACAAACAACTGATATAATAAATGGAAATTAAAGAAATGGAAGTAGCACAGTCTACATCACTGTTTAATCAAGTGTCAACAATGGGGCATGAGCAAGTAGTATTTTGCTACGATGAACCCACAGGACTTAAGGCAATTATAGGAATTCATAATACTGTATTAGGACCTGCACTAGGAGGTACACGTATGTGGAATTACACTTCTGAATCAGAAGCACTTACTGATGCTTTGCGCTTATCTCGGGGGATGACATATAAAGCTGCAATTACTGGTCTTAATATTGGAGGAGGAAAAGCAGTAATTATTGGAGATGCCAGTAAAATGAAGACAGAAGCTTTTATGCGAAGGTTTGGTAGATTTGTGGAAAGCTTAGGAGGTAGATATATTACAGCTGAAGATGTAAATATGAAAACCAAGGACATGGAATATATATCCATGGAAACTAAGCATGTTACAGGTCTTCCTGAATCAATGGGAGGCGGAGGAGACCCCTCTCCAGTCACGGCTTATGGCACATATTTAGGAATGAAAGCATCTGCAAAGAAAGTGTATGGAAATGATTCACTATCAGGAAAGAAAGTTGCTGTACAAGGTGTTGGTCAGGTTGGAATGCATTTAGTAGAGCGTTTATCAAAAGAAGGAGCTGAGGTTTATATCACCGATATATCTGAAGAAAAATTATCAAAAGTAGCTTCACAGCATGGGGCGAAAGTAGTAGGTCAGGAAGAAATTTATGATTTAGATGTTGATATTTATGCTCCATGTGCTTTAGGAGCTACACTTAATGATGATACTATTGGTCGATTGAAGTGCCAGATTGTTGCAGGAGCGGCTAATAATCAATTGGAAGATGAGAATAGGCATGGATCGATGTTAATGGATAAAGGAATTGTTTATGCTCCTGATTTTTTAATTAATGCTGGCGGATTAATTAATGTATATGCTGAGCATCTTGGTGGATATAATAAAGAAAGCGCATATCAGCATGCCGATAAAATTTATGATACATGCCTTAATATCTTAAACGTGGCAGAAAACGATAAAATTCCAGCTCAAGAGGCTGCAATACAATTAGCACAAGAAAGAATTGATGCTATGGGAAAGGTTAAACTTTCATTTTAATTAACTTTGTTTTTCAGTTAACATAAATATCTGGAAAATTTTATCTTTAATTCGCTCTTTATTTACTGAAAATGCTCAATAGACGAACACTACGAATAAAAACTATGCAAGCCATTTTTGCTTTTATGCAAAGCAAGAAGTCACATTATAATATTGGTAAGCAAAACATTGAAAAATCGTTTTCTCGTGATCTAAATTCGATGGAAGTACAAGATTCAGCACTCCTTGTTGCACAAAGTGATGAGTCAAAAAAGCTTTATGAACAATATTATAATCAAAAAGGTATTGAAGTAACAACAAGTAAAGATGAAAAAGTAAATCAAATCACTACTGATACAATTGCCAACTACTATAATTGCATAGAAAAGGACAGGCTATTTTTTCGTTCAAACATGGTTATTGAAGCTGAAAAAATTATTGATCGTTATATTTTAATGTTGCAATTACTAGTTGAGTTCGCTCAATTTGCCCAAACCGATAAAAGAATTAAGGGGAAGAATTTTGTTAAAAATTTGTTAATAGATGCATTAAAGTTTAATAAGTCATTAGAAAACATGATATTGAAACATAATTTGTCTTGGAAAAGTGAAGTGGATGACCTGAAAAGTTGGTATAAAGAATTACTTAGAAAAGACGAAACGTTCATTGAATATCTAAATAAAGATAACCCCAACTTCTCTGATGACTCAGAAATAGTTCAGCATTTAATTAAAGCCATATTTAAAAATGATTTGGTGACGTCATTCATGGAAGAGAGGGACATTAATTGGGCAGAAAATCGTGCTATTGTCCGTAGTATGGTACTTAAAACTATCAAGGAAATTGGTGAAGAAAATTCTGAGAATTTTGAATTAATGGAATTATCATATAATTGGGAAGAAGACAAAGATTTTTTTGTTAAGCTTTACAATGAAACCTTGAGTCTTGGTAAGGAGTATAAAGAAATGATTGCTCAACGTACGAAGAACTGGGAGGTTGACCGATTAGCTGCAGTGGACAGAATTGCTTTGGAGATGGGGGTAACTGAAATGCTAAATTTTTCTAGTATTCCAGTTAAAGTCACCATTAATGAATACATAGAACTAGTAAAAAATTATAGTACACCTAAGAGTAAACAATTTATAAACGGTATATTGGACACAATTTCCAAAGATTTGACCGTTCAAGGTAAGATTAAGAAGAGCGGAAGAGGATTAATAGATAACCGATAAATATTATGAGTAACAAATCAACAAATTCGTTTTTAGCGTTTTTAACTGGAGCAGCCGCAGGAGCTCTTTTAGGAATATTATTTGCTCCAGATACAGGAGCAAACACAAGAGATAAACTTTCTTTTAAGTTGGATAAGTATAAAAAAATGCTTGAAGATTTAATTGATGACTTAATCCAAGGAAAAGAGATACCAGTGACAGCAGCTAAATCAGAAGGTGAAAAAGTAGTGAATGATGCTAAAGAGAGAGCCGAACAACTTTTGGCTGATGTTGATGAACTTATTGGTCACATAAAAAGTGGAGATAAAGAAGTAGAGAATTAATTTATTGTTAAACTATATATAAACAAGAGTAAAAATGAAACTTTCAAAAATTAACATGTTTGCCGCAATTGTTGGAGCTTTAATAGTGTTGTCTAGCTGTGGAAATAACAAGGAACAAGAGAAAAAGATTGCTGAATTGGAGGCAAAAATTTCTGCAATACAAGGGAGTACTCCTGCAGCTACACCTACAGCCGCTGCTGAACCAGAAGAAAAACCAGAGGGACCACTTCCAGTTTTTGAATTTGCAGAAATGGAACACGATTTTGGTACTATTCAAGAAGGAGATGTAGTTGAACATACATTTGAATTTACAAATAATGGTGAAGCACCATTAATTATTCAAGATGCGAAAGGATCTTGCGGGTGTACTGTACCTACATGGTCTAAAGAACCAATACCTGTTGGAGGAAAAGGAAGTATTACTGCTAAATTTAATAGTAAAGGGAAACCAAATGTTCAGAATAAAACAGTTACTGTAACTGCTAATACTTGGCCAAAGCAAACTCGCTTAAGAATCAAAGCTATGGTTACACCTAGTGCGGGAACGGCTACTACTACTGATGGACCAGTAAAATAAAGCAGATAACTTATATTTAACATCATAATAAGCATCCCAATTCCTAAAAGTAAGGAGTTGGGATGTTTCAATTTTAAACGTTAAGTTTGTTTAAATAAAAAAATTAATGATTAGAACAGTATTATTACAAGCGGGAGGACAAGGCTTCGACCCGATGACACTTTTACTTTGGGGTGGAATATTTGTGGTGTTTT
The DNA here is from genome assembly GCA_029882685.1 of Cyclobacteriaceae bacterium. Classification (GTDB taxonomy): domain Bacteria; phylum Bacteroidota; class Bacteroidia; order Cytophagales; family Cyclobacteriaceae; genus JAOUKH01. The sequence goes on along the minus strand of JAOUKH010000026.1, from coordinate 7,167 downwards.
ATTTTTTCATGATTCGTCCACAGCAAAAAAAGGCAAAAGATCAAAAGAAATTTATCAGTGAGATTAAAAAAGGAGATAGTATTGTTACTACGGGAGGTATTCACGGAAAAGTATTTTCTGTAGAAGACGAAACAGTAACAATTGAAGTTGATAAAAGCACTAAATTGACTTTAGAAAAATCTTCGATTTCATTAGAAGCATCAAAAAGAGAAAAAAAATAAATGAAGCGGGAGCGCATATTTCAAACTATTAAATCGCTCCTTCCTTCAAGTAGCAATTGGAGAGCAGTATTGCTGTCAATTGGGGCAGCTACTACTTTCTGGTTTTTTAACTCTTTTAATCAAAATTATACGGCTAGTATTAGCTATCCAGTAAACTTTGTATTTGCTCGTGAAAACTTTGTGATTATAGAACCTTTACCTGAAGAAGTTCAAATCAATGTAAGTGGAGGAGGCTGGAGTATTTTTAGGAAAACATTTGGATTTAACCTGACTTCTGGAAATATTACACTTGAACAACCTGCTGATGTAAAAAAAATAGTTGGCTCAGGTCTGTTACCTATCATAAGTGAGCAACTGAAAGAATTAAGAGTAAATTATATTATTACCGATACACTAGATATAAACATTGAGCGTAAAAAAAGCAGAAAATTAGCCGTAAGTATTGATAGTGTAGCGATTTCTCTAGAACCTAATTATCTTATTACAAGTAGTATAAAATCTTTTCCAGACTCTGTTATAGTCACTGGGCCAGAATCTATTATTAATCAGTTACCCACAGGTTTGCCAATGGCTATTGAGGAAACAGAAATTGATGAAAGTTTTGATGAATTTGTAGAGTTTAAAATTAGAGGGTATACCCAACCATTATTGGAAATTGAACCGGCTGAAATTAATGTGCAATTTACTGTTGAAGAGTTTGTTAGGTTTTCCAGTAAAGTATCTATCCATAGCATCAACTTTCCTAAGAATACATTTTTAAAGGATTCTATTGTTGAAGTAGATATCTTAATGAGGAAAGACAACCAAAATGACTTAATTCAAGATTCTATAATTGTAGAGGTTGATTTTAATAATCTGCAAATCGATTCTACTATTCTTCCTCATGTTATACGCTACCCAGTTATTATCTCATCTATTGAGCTTGATACTACATCAATAAAGGTTCAATATGAGTAGATCGCCATTACAAATAGGAATAACAGGAGGAATAGGATCTGGTAAAAGCGTAGTGTGTAAAATCTTCAATACGCTTGATATACCTACCTATGATGCTGACAGTCGAGCCAAATGGATAATGATGAATGATAAGCTCTTAAAAAAAGAGCTTATAAATGTGTTTGGAAAAAAGACGTTTGTTGATAATGGGGAAGTAAATCGAAAACATTTGTCATCGATTATTTTTAACGACAAAAAAAAACTAAGTGTTTTAAATAATATTGTACATCCCAAGGTTGCTGAAGATTATAAAGTTTGGACATCAAATCATTTAAACCACCCTTATGTAATAAAAGAAGCAGCGTTACTTTATGAGTCAGGATCATACCAATTACTTGATAAAATTATTGTGGTAACTGCGCCAGAATCACTTCGCATTTCTAGAACACTTTTACGTGACCCTCATCGTTCAAAGGTCGAAATTCAAAGTATTATAAGTAAACAAATGCCAGAACACGAGAAACTTGAACGTGCTGATTATGTTATAAAAAATGATGAGTCTGAATTGCTAATTCAGCAAGTACTTGATTTACATAAAATTTTTTCTTTGAGGAAATAAAAAAACTAGCTTTTCCAGAAGAAACGTGTAAAAAGCATAAGCACAGTAAATAACTCCAACCTTCCTAAAAGCATTAATAACCCTAGAAACCACTTTGCGAAATCAGGCATATGAGAAAAATTATGAATGGGACCTACTGTACCCAACCCTGGACCAATATTGCCTAATGAGGTAGCTACAGCTCCAACAGCGGTAATAAAGTCAACTCCTGTTAACGATATAATAATACATCCTGTGGCAAATATAGAGAAGTATATCATCATAAAAGCTAGAACTTGGAATGTGATATCCTGATTAATAGCTTTTTTATTAAGTCGTACGGGAATAATTGCAGAAGGGTGTAATTGACGTTTCATTTCTAAAAAACTGTTTTTGAAAAGAACGATATGTCTAACGATTTTAACACCTCCCGCAGTAGACCCAGCAGACCCTCCCATGAACATCATGATAAAGAAAAATACAGTTAAAAAAGGAGTCCACATGGTATAATCAGAAGAAATAAACCCCGTGGTAGTGATAATAGAAACTACTTGAAAAATGGATTGACGAATAGAATTTTCAATAGAATAGTCAGTCACAAAATAGATAGACACACCTATTATGACTGAGAAAAGTATAAGAATAAAAAGGTAAGTTCTGAACTCTTCATTATTCCAAAGTTTTTGAAACTTGCCTTTTAGACCAAAATAGGTAATGGTAAAGCTAGTACCAGCTAAAAACATGAAAAAAGTGATTACATATTCTATGTAGGAGGAATTATAATAGGCTATACTATCTTGTTTAGTAGAAAACCCTCCTGTTGCCATTGTAGTTAATGCATGGTTGATTGCATCAAAAAATGTCATTCCTCCAAACATTAAAAATATCATTTCTAATAAAGTAAGACCAAGATATATTAACCAAAGCCTTTTTGCAGTTTCTTTAATTCTAGGTTTAAGTTTGTCAGGAGTAATCCCAGGTGCTTCGGCACCAAAAAGTTGCATTCCGCCAATTCCTAAAATAGGGAGAATAGCAACAGTAAGTACAATAATTCCCATTCCACCTATCCATTGTGTAAGACTTCTCCAAAAAAGGATTCCCTTAGGCATGGCTTCAATATCATTTAAAATTGAAGCACCAGTTGTTGTAAATCCTGATATTGTTTCAAAGAAGGCATTAGTAAATTGAGGGATAGATCCAGAAAGTATATAGGGAAGAGTTCCGAAAAAAGACATGGCAAGCCAGCCTAGTGTAACAATTAGGTATCCATCTCGTTTTTTTAACTCTTTGTTAGAATGCCTCCTAGAAGACTGCCATAATAGCAAGCCCGCTACTAGAGTAATTAATCCGCTAATAAGAATAGACAACCAATCTTCTTTATAGTATATAGAAAAAGGTAGGCATAAAAGCATAAATACTCCGTTAATGGAGATTAAAAGCCCAAGTAGCCCAATGATAACTCTTAAGTTAAATCGCATTATTAAAGATTATCATATAAAAAGGTATGTTGTCATTCAAATAGACACATATTTTTCATTTAAAAAAACTTTCAACAAGATGAATACAATCGGGTCTGCATAAAACAACTACTCTATCTTTTGAACGTACCTGAAAGTCACCCATAGCTGTGTATCCCATACCACCACGCACTACACCTCCAATGATGGCGCCTTTTGGGAAATCTAATTTTTTAATCGTGTCATTAGTAATTTTAGAACCTGCCTTTACGATAAATTCAAGTATTTCGGCATCTACACCATGAATACTAGTAAGTGAAATAACATCTCCCTGGCGGATGTATCTAAAAATAAAATTAGCAGCTATCAGTTTTTTGTTAATCATGGTATCCACACCAATATTTTGTGATAAATGGATGTAGTCCATATTTTCTACCAATGATATTGTCTTTTTCACTTTGTGTTTTTTTGCCACAAGTGATGACATAATATTAGTTTCGGAGTTCCCTGTAACAGCAATAAAAGCATCCATATCTGCTATTCCTTCTTCTTGGAGAAGTTCAACATCTCTACAGTCTCCGTTAATGACCATTACATTCTTGAGTTGATCGGCCAGGTCAAATGCTTTTTCTTTATCTTTTTCAATAAGTTTCACATTGAATTTTCGACTCAATCGTTTAGCAGTATGATACCCAACCTGACTGCCACCTAGTACCATAATGTTTTTTATTCCTATTTTTGATTTGCCAGCTAATTCAATTACTCGGTCAATACCAGAAGGTTCTGCAATAAAATACGCATGATCTCCTAAAGTAAACTTATTATCACCCCTTGGGATGATTGTTTCATTTTCTCGTAATATAGCAACTGTGATAAAATTATTATTGGGGTTTAAGTGAGAAGCTTCATAAAGAGTTTTACCTTTTAATTGACTATTTTCATCAATCATTACTCCTATGAGCATCAATTTTCCATTGTCAAATTCGAAACTATCAGTAAGCGCAGCTTCTTTAAGTAAACGTTTTATTTCCTTTGCGGCTAGCGATTCTGGCGAAATAATTTCATCAATTCCTAAATCTCGCAAATCGAGACTTTCTCTATTAAAAATGTATTCTACATTTTGAACTCTTGCAATAGTTTTTTTAGCTCCTAAATGTTTTCCAATAATAGCAGTAGTAATGTTGGTTTCTTCCGAGGAGGTAACACTGATTAATAAATCGGCATTTTTAATATCTGCCTCTTCTAATATTTGATATGAAGTTGAATTACCACGGACAGTGGCAACATCAAGGTTGTGTGAAGCTACATTAAGTAAATCGGCTTCTTTATCGATTAAAACGATATCGTGCTCTTCGTAGGCTAATAATTTAGCAAGGTGAAAGCCAACATCCCCCGCTCCGGCTATAATGATTCGCATTACACTGTTATGTCAAGGCACAAATATAAAGGGTAAATGAATATGACAATAGTAAAAGTAGTTATTTCAATTAATGAGTTTTTCTTTTTCTACTCTAATTCCCACAGCTAAAATGCCCTGTAAAGTATCGGTGCGCATGTATTGTTGTAGCTGGAAAGTATGTTTTCCAGTATGTTCAAACTGGTATTGCTTAAGCACTAAAAATTGATGGTCAAATACATCACCAATACCACTTTGTCCTAGAGGTTTACCAATTTTGGATTCAAACAAATCATTACTCACCAAATTTTCAGTTAACACATTTCCTTGTGTGTCATAAAGTGAATAATTGATATATATGTTGTAATACGGATATGTTGAGCTGTTACGTACATTTAAATATACATTGTATATTAATGATTTGTCTTTGATATCAACTTCAAAAGTTTGAAGAGAATCTAACATCCAATACTGACTTTTAAATGAATGATTTTGCTCATATATTCGTGTATCATCACATGAAGTTAAGATAATAAACGCAATAACTAAAAGAAATAATTGAAGAGGCTTATACATATATTATTTAATAGTTAACCTTTAGAGCTTTTTTTATGAAATTTCTTTTTATGACGATTCTTATTTTTACTACCCTTTCTTTTAGTACGATACTTCTTATCCATTCGCTCTAAATCGCTATTTAGTGTTTGTGAAGAATCTTCTTTTAATTCTATATCATTTTCTAAAAGTGTAACAGGTTTTTTCCCTTCTTTATTAAGAAGTAGGATTTCTTTTACACGTTCAGCTGCAATAGGATGCCAAGTGTTTTCACCTTTATAGCCAAACCACATAACTTTCCTAAAAATGTCAGTTTTTTGAAGATAAGCATTTCCTTTTTCTGTAATAAGATGTTTTTCTACTTTAGGGATGCTTTTAAGAGCATCCATGTATGTTTCAAGTTCGTAATTTAGACAGCATTTTAATCGACCACATTGCCCAGAAAGTTTACTGGGGTTGAGTGATAAATTTTGATATCGTCCTGCGCTCGTAGAAACACTTTTAAATTCAGAGAGCCATGTGGAACAACAGAGTTCACGACCACAAGACCCAATGCCTCCGAGACGTCCAGCTTCTTGCCTTAAGCTAATTTGTTTCATTTCTACACGAATTCTAAACTCACCAGCTAAAATTTTTATTAACTCTCTAAAGTCAACCCTATCTTCGGCAGAATAATAAAAGATGGCCTTAGTATTGTCAGCTTGAAACTCCACATCAGAAAGCTTCATTTGCAGTTTCATGTTTTGAATTATCTCGCGAGTGCGGTAAAGTGTGGGGTTATCACGTTTTTGAACATCTTTATATTTTTCTAAATCTTTTTGAGAAGCTAAGCGATAAATTTTTCTAATATTATCATCATTCTTCACTTTTTTCTTTTGCATTTGTAACCTTACTAGTTCACCTTGCATAGAAACATGACCTAAATGATGCCCATTAGGTACATCTACAATTACAGCGTCCCCTGTTACCAGATTAAGGTTATTTGAGTTTTTATAAAACTCTTTATATCCATTTTTAAAAAGCACTTCAATTATATTGAATTTATCATTAGACGGCATGTCCATGTTAGAAAGCCAGTCAAACACATTCATTTTATTACAAGCACCGGTGGAACAACCCCCATTGTTTTTACATCCTCCTATTGTTGTTCCACAATTACTACACCCTGCCATTATATATTTATTTTTCTAGGGCTAATAAATCCTGCCCAATATCTTTTCTAAAATTTTTTCCTTTCCAAGAAATAGTATTAGACACTGAATATGCATTACTTAATGCATCTTCAATAGTATCTCCGATACCTGTTACTGCAATAACCCTACCTCCATTAGTCAAAACCTTGTCTTTTTCTTTTCTAGTACCAGCGTGAAAAACCAATGCTTTGTTATTGCTATTAATTTCAGAAATTATTTCTCCTTTATTATAATTTCCAGGATACCCTTCAGAAACTAAAACAACAGTCGTAGCTATTTTATTATCAATTTCTAATACAGCTTCATTAAGTTTAATATCGGCTGTTTTTTCAAAAAGATCAACAATATCATTTTTAATTCTTGGAATTACTGCCTCAGTCTCTGGATCACCCATTCGAACATTATACTCTATTACAAAGGGGTCACCATTAACGTTCATTAAACCTATAAAAATAAAACCTTTATAATCAATATTTTCTTTTTTTAATCCATTGATGGTAGGTTTTATAATCTGTTTTTCCACTTTACTCATAAAGTTGGAATCAGCGAATGACACTGGTGAAACAGCACCCATACCACCTGTATTAGGACCAGTATCTCCTTCTCCTATTCGTTTATAATCCTTAGCTTCAGGAAGAATCACATAATTTTCTCCATCGGTAAGTACAAATACTGACAGTTCTATACCTTCTAAAAATTCCTCCACCAATACTTTGTTACTTGCATCGCCAAATTGCTTATTGATAAGCATATTTTCAATAGACGATTGTGCTTCTTTAATAGATTCAGCTATAATTACACCTTTTCCTGG
>JAOUKH010000178.1 GCA_029882685.1 Cyclobacteriaceae bacterium | reverse complement strand
AACCACCTTCAGACCATGACCATTTAGATATACCTGTAGGTACGTTTTTATGTTCTTTAACTATAAAATTAATTCCTAAACCAAAGTATATTTCCGTTGTAAACCGATTCTTAGATTTTTTGAATTCTTCTTCTTTGGAGAAAAACGAAAAACCAAAAACGGGATTAACCCCCATAGCTTTCTTTATGTTATTAAAGATATAATAACGATCGTAACCACCAAAACCATCATCAACCCAGCCCCACTCACCTATTTCGGTATCCTGATAAATATAGTACGCCTCTGCTCCAAAAAAAACAAATACTTTTTCCCCTCTATAAAAATAATTACGAAGCTGTTCTCTAATCCTAAACCCTTTATTACTTATAATATTGTCACCCAAAAAACTACCCGCATCAGAGTCAGTTATATAACTTAATATCTTCCCAGGACTAATTCCTACTTTGTATCCTATATAGCCAATTTCATGATATATGCTATTTGATTCTTTTTTTAATCGTTGCTCTATCCCAATATTGTAACTCGGAAAACTATTAAAAGGGTGATCACCGAAAAAATGTAATGGACTGATTTTAATCGTTAATTTGGGAATCACATAATTAATCTTCTTAACTTCTATTGTATCACTTTTTAACCTACTTAACGAATCATTTTTTAAAATATTTAGTAAATCTTGCCTAGACAAGAAAATTGTATCCTGAGTACTATTAACTACCACTAGTGAATCTTGGGCGGACACATAAAACGGAAAAATATATATTACAATAAAAAACAGTTGTTTCATGTTATCCAGTTATTGAGTGGTTATTAAAGTTTACTTAATAATATAAGGTTCTGAGGGTCGCTAAAATCATATTGTCGGATACCATCAGTACCCGTAACAATCAATATTTGTTGCGTTGGAATTACATCGTAAGCATGTATTCCAGATAATTGTGTTATTAGTTTTATATTGTATGGATCGGTAACATCTAGTACTTTTAATCCATTATTCCCTTCACAAATAAATAGTGTGTTTCCACTAATTCCCAAGCCATAAGGGCTATCTAAAGGGTAACTACTAATTTGAATTGGATTTGATAAATTACTAATATCAATAATCTCTAGAGCATCCCAACTTTGAGAAGGGCGGCATTCACTTACTCGCAAAGTTACATAAGCGAGATTACCCTGAACTACCACAGGATCACATGAAACAAAATGGCTATAATACGACAAGTGTTGAGGAAAATCTGGAGATGTTATATCATAAATATACATACCATCTTGTGCTCCAACAAACAAGTTTTGACCAGAAGGAAATAAGGTTTCTATACCAAAACCAACCTCAACATCTCTTTTATAAACCATATCAGTTCTACCTGAAACATCAAAGATTTTAATTGAAAAATTATTTATTGTATATAATCGATCACCTCCAATTGCAAAACGAGCCAACGAACCACCTTGACCTGTAGTTCCTATTGGCCCCATATCAGCACTCGAAAATGATTCTCCTTCACAAGCCATAAATGACACACCTAATACTGACAATAGTAAATAAATAACTTTTTTCATTATCGAGAACATTTAGGGTTGACAATCGTAGCTGGTATCCAACCTGTTACTACTCCTTTTGATTTATCTACACACTCAAAGTACACTCCAAACATATCGGGGTAATCTCTTTGTATACTAAAAACATTTACTTCACGGTCACAGACTAAAGGGTTATTCATATCACTAACATCTATTGCTACTAAATCGGTATAATTATCTGCATATAATACATAATCTCTAACAGCAATATCCACATTACCAGGAATTTGAATAAAAGCAGTATTAATAGGATTAGATGGATCTGAATTGTTAATTACATGAACACCATTTTGCATTTCATTAACAAACAAATAATTCCCAAAAACATAAATCTTTCCAGGAGACTCCATTGCTCTGGGTGCTTGAAAAAGTATCTCTGTCTGATATGATTCAGCATAAACAGGTTTATAGCCTTCAACCGAGCCTATTTCTAGTGTATTATCTTCAATACAGGATACCCCTAATAGAAAAACAATTGAAGATAATGCAATAGTAAATAAATTAGCTTTTATCATGCTTTTTTTGTTTTTATACTGTAATATAATGAATATTTTTATCAAATTAACTAATAATCATTCATAAATTTTGAAACTAGCTGCTATAGATATTGGTTCAAATGCCATTCGTTTACAAGTAACTAAAGTCCTAAAACACAATAAACGTAAGCCCATTTTTAAAAAATTGGAGTATATACGTTTTCCACTACGATTAGGACACGATGTTTTTACAAATGGATATATTTCAGAAGATAAGGAGCAAAAATTTCTCCAACTTATGAAAGCCTTCAAATTGCTAATGGATTTGTATGAAGTGGATGATTATAGAGTTTGTGCTACTTCGGCTATGAGAGAATCTACAAATGGAAAAGAAATTGCGGATGTAGTAAAAGAAAAAACAGGTTTATCAATTGAATTAATTGATGGAGAAACTGAAGCAGCACTAATCAATGTTGTTATTAATGAATTTATAAAAGATGAGACGTTCTTACATATAGATGTAGGGGGTGGTAGCACTGAACTCAATTTATATGTAGATGGCAGTAAAATAGCTTCTAATTCATTCAAAATTGGATCGGTAAGAAGGCTCGAACATTCCGACTCTCCTGAATCATGGGATGAATTGAAAAATTGGGTACTTACTCACATTAAGAAAAAACATGGGAAAGTTACTGCAATTGGTACAGGAGGAAATATTAATAAAATTTTTGATTTAGCCGATCGCAAATCTGGCAAAACCATCTCTCTCAAAAAAATTAAAAGTATCACAAAATTAATTAGTAGTTATGATTATGAAGAACGACAAAAATATTTACATCTAGCACCTGATCGTGCAGATGTAATTGTACCCGCCTCTGATATTTATATTGCGGTTATGCAATGGTCTGGAGCTAACCATATTATTGTACCCGATGTTGGTCTTAAAGATGGGCTACTGCAAGATATGTTTATTAGAAACAGGAATTAATAGTTTACCATATCTACCTCCAACGAATTTGTTATTAGACTAGTTTTATCTAGCAAAAATCTCTTAAATTCACTATTTTAGTGTTTTAATTGAAATAGCAGCAACTATTCGAAACATTAAGATTTAATTATTTTTTTCTCTTTAGAAATAAAGATTTGATAAGGTCAGTTATTATGAAACAGCTAATATACATTCTATCATTAACTCTTTTTTTTACAACAACATTTGCTCAGGAAGCAGATTATGTTAATAATAAAACTGCCTTAATTATTGGCAACTCTACCTATAAAGATGCTCCTTTAAAAAATCCTGAAAATGATGCGAAAGTGATTGGTGAAACATTGAGGGAATTGGGATTTGATGTATTGCAATACACAAATCTGGATAAAGAAGGGATGAAAAGGGCAATGCGTCAATTTTCTGAAAAACTTAAAGAAAATCCTGGCGTGGGATTATTTTATTATGCAGGTCATGGCATTCAGGCAGATGGCAATAACTATCTAGTACCAGTAAATAGTAATGTGGAGGAGCAATTTGAAATTGAATTTGAGTGTATTGAAGCTGATCGTGCTTTAGCTGTAATGGAGTATAGCAACAACCCATTCAATGTAGTAATTATGGATGCCTGTCGTAATAATCCATTTCGTAGTTTCTCTCGTGGTGCAGGAGATGTTGGCTTTGTTGCCCCAAGAAACCCTCCTACGGGGTCTATTGTAGCATTTGCCACTCAGCCGGGGAAAACGGCATCTGATGGTACTGGGTCTAATGGTTTGTATACACAGGAATTAGTAAAAGCTATGAAAACACCAGGTATTCCTATTGAAGAAGTATTTAAGCAAGTGAGAATAAATGTATCTCGTATGTCTGATGCAAAACAAGTTCCACAAGAATGGTCATCACTTATGGGTGATTTTTACTTTAAAGAAAAACCAGCTCCTGTTCAAAATGTTATTCAACCTACAAATTCTGAAACTAATACAGTCACAATTGATAATTCTGAGCCACAAATATCATTTGGAACAGCTACAAAAATTGTAGGCTCTATTGAACTTACAACCATGATGTCAGGTATATTTTATATGGATGGAAAAGTAAAAAATAATGGAGTAGCAATTGGTTCAGGTCTAGTAATACCTATCAATGATGTAACCATAGGTGCTCACACATTAGAATTAAGAGGACAGACAGGCACATGGAAACAACAAGTCACTGTTCGTCCTAATGACACTACAAAAGTTTTAGCAGAATTAGCAAGTAACAATATTGCCTTATCAAATGGACGAGACATTAATAATTCAAATAGTTCAAAACCTAAAGATGATTCTCCTATTTTAAAAGGTGACCTGATTCCAAAAGACAAAGGAGATATGAAAGTTTATGGTTCTACAGAAGTGGATAGTAAAGCAGAGCCTATTGTTGGAATGAACGTTTTTCAGATGTTTCTAAAAGAAGAAGTAATATATCCTAAAAAAGCAAAAATTACAGGGCAGGTTCAAGTTCAGTTTGTTGTTGAAAAGAAAGGTGTAATAAGCAATGCAAAAATAATTCGTAGTCTTGGAAATGAATTTGATCAAGAAGCTCTACGTGTAATTAACGCAATTGGCTATAGCTGGAAACCTGCTATTAAAAATGGTAAGGTAGTAAGACAAACCGTAACTATCCCTATCCCATTTGCCAAATAATACTTTCTTAGTTTTTTATAATTGTAAATTCAACACGTCTATTTAACTTCCGGGTTTCAGGATTAATATTACTTGCTATAGGTCGCGAACCTCCATATCCTTTTCCTGATATTCTTTTCTTAGAAATCCCTTTATCAATGATATATTGAATAACCGATTCTACTCTATCTTCTGATAATTGATAATTAAGCTTACTACTACCTTGATTATCTGTATGACCTGCTAATACAATCTCTATATTTATATTATCTAACATCATCTCAACAACAGCATCTAAATCAGAGTATGAAGTTGGCAACATAACAGCTTTTCCTCTCTCAAAAAGAACATGCTCTAGTTGAACTACCTCTCCTACTTTTACTGGAATCAACCAGTAATCCTTATTATTTATTGATGTGCTATCAAAAGTGAGTTCTTCTATATGTGGAAGGTAGTTATCAGCTAAAATTTTCAGCGAATATGTTCCATCATATGGAATTGAAAGACTATACATCCCAGTATTTTCATTACTCATAACTGTAATAGTAGTATCTTTTTCCAAGTTGGAAAGACTTAACCTTGCTACTACTTCAGTGCTATCCATTGCATTACTAACCAAGCCAGAAAGCGTCATTTCTTTTGTAGTAATACTATCTATTACAAGAGGTTCGGTAATTTCTGCTATTAATGTGTCCTCTTCTAATATTGGTATTGGTTTCACAGTAGTGGTATCTTTAAAAGATTCTATAATTCTAAATCTAATATCTCCATAACCATCACTATCCTTAGTACTCACAAACCAAGCTGTATTGATAGATGGGTTATAGTTGAAAGACACTTCTCTACCTTCTGTATTTACTTCTTCTACATTTACAGGTTTTGACCAATTTAGCCAAGTATTGTCCAATCTTATTGTTTTATAAATATCCATACTCCCTTTCCCGTTTAGTCCATTAGAAGCAAAATATAGTGTTCTATCATCTTCCGCCAGTATTGGCGTCATTTCTTGATAACGCGTATTAATTACACTTCCTATATTTCTTGGCTCTGTAAACTTATTGCCATCTTTATGCAAAATGTAAATATCTTCGGCTCCCATTGTTCCATATGATTCTAATGACAAAAGTATCACTTGTCCATTAGATGATACACTTCCACTTTGTTGGCTAGACTTGTTCATGAAATATGGAATACCGACATTAATTGGTTTCTCCCAATAATCACCTTTTTTCTTGGCAACAGAAATTCCTTGTTTACCATCCTGATAATGGTGATGAAGGTACATGCTGCCATCTTGAGCAAATCCTATTACACCATTCCAATGTTTATTGTTAATTACAGAACCGCCATGAAAAGGCATTGACCAGACAGAATCTTGCCAAACAGCATACCATATATCGCCTGTATCTTTGGTTCCTCCAATGTTATGCTCATTATGTGCAATAGTATAAAATAAATATTTTCCATCAGGAGAGATTATGGGCGATTGCTCATCGAAAATGGAGTTAATATTTGTAGTAACTATATTTTTTTGTGAAAAACTATCAGTTAAACTTATTGTAGAAATTAAAAAAACCGTAAAAATTGCTCTAATCATCATCGTATAAATCAATCGCCTAAATTATTCATTTTGGATCAACTTTAAAGTTTACTTATGTATTTATTACCTCGAATATAATATCGCCAAGGCAAAAAAGCATCTTCTTCGGCATAATCAATACCGATGCGTGTTGTACTTACAATTTCTATTTCATCAATTTTTTTTCCTTCTTCTATCCAAATATTGTCTGATAATAGTGATATGCCATTGTGATTATGTTTAATTCCTAATGCACTAGTTAGCTTTCCAGGACCAGAAGTTAATGCTTTTCCTTTTAAACCTCTTCTTTGCTCCATAGTTTCAACTCCATTTATTGGCTCTATAGCTCTAATTAAGACAGCTTCAGGCTCACCTTCTATATTAGTGACTACATTGAATAAATTATGTATACCATAACACAAGTATATATAAGCTATACCTCCTTTTTGGAACATTATACTCGTCCGGTTAGTTTTTTTATAATTGTAGGCATGACATCCCTTCTCTTTCACTGAGTATGCTTCTGTTTCTACAATATATGCAGAGGTTTGTACTCCATTAATATTTGTACATAAAGTTTTGCCTAATAATGTCTTAGCTATATATGTAACATCATTTTCAAAATAAAAATTTTGATCTATTCTCATTTATTTAACTTTTGAAGTTAAAAGTCGTAAATTTCAGGATTAAACTTATAAACCAAATTATTCATACTTATGAAAAAAATAATTCTTAACATTTTTGCAATGGCAATGTTCGCTATTGCTCCTAAACTTTCCAATGCTCAAATTACTACTCCACAAGCTAGCTCAGCAGGTTCTGTAAGTAGTACCGTTGGTCTTACTGATGTAAAAATCGATTATTTTAGACCAAAATTAAAAGGAAGAAAAATTTTTGGTGAAGGAAGTGATTTTTTACAACCTTACGGAGACATTTGGAGATCAGGTGCTAATAGTGGTTCTGTAATAACACTTAGTACTGATGTTGAAATAGCTGGACAAAAAGTAGAAGCTGGAGAATACTTAATTTTCACTATCCCTGGAAAAGACGAATGGAGCTTTATGCTATATTCAGATCTTTCACTTGGTGGAAGTGTAGCTAAATATGACAAAGCTAAAGAAGTGTTATCTACAATGGTTAAACCAACAATGTTGGCTCAAGCTACTGAAACGTTAACATATAATATTTCAGATATTAGCGAAGATAATACTACAGCTAATATTGAGTTAACATGGGCAGATGTATCAATCAAAGTTCCATTAAAAGTAGATTATGATGCAATCGTGATGGCTCAAATTGAAAAG